>JAYURR010000109.1:0-108805 GCA_043756605.1 Chitinophagaceae bacterium | reverse complement strand
CCAATGTATGACGCAACCTACAAGTACAATGGCGAAAGCGGTCTGTTAAATAACCTTGACTATGCTCAATATTGGTCAACTCATGTAGTTCCTGGTATTCATAGTGCTAGTAGATCTAGTAAAGCTTTACCTATACCGTTAAATAATGTTAACGGAAAGTGGTTGAGCAATATGACCAAAAGAATTGTTGCAGGGCATGGTAAATTTGGTATTGGAAAATTAAAATATGGAACTACGGCTTTTGGATGCCAAAGCCATGTGGCGCAAGCGTTATGGGGTGTAGGGGTGCCAACGTTACCCATTAATCTTTTCCCTATGATGTTGTATTCACAACTGGCCATTAGACAAATCGGTATATATGCGTCTCCGTACTTAATAAACAGATAAAATAAATTATTACATGAAAAGTCAATTTATAGCTGTGGTTTGTTTTTTTGCTGCACTATCATTTACATCTTTTGTAAAAGGGCAAAACAATAACTATTTTCCTTACAATATATTATTGCAAGAAAGCAGGCAGTGGCCTCGTTATATTTTTTTGGTCAAGGATACAGCTTATTATGAAAGGCGACAGTTCGATAAACCAGGTTATTTCACTGATTATGATACTTTAATTCGACTTATCAATTGCGACTGCTATCAAGGGAGAAGTACATACCTGACTTTAAATAATGAAACCATTAGCTTAACATATAATATCGGCAGGGATAAAGGAGAAAAAATGTTTTTTTCAACAGCGAATAAGAAACAAATAAAAAAGTGGAACTCTTTCAAAAATATCGATAAATATAATTTTTTTGAAAAGAGTGTTAGGGATTTACTTAAAGTTAATGCCACAAATTCAGAGTTTTATTACAGGGTAAAAAACGAATGGCGTGCCTTATTACCTCTTACTTCATCCTTAAGTCAAAATGATTTTGATACAGAGCTAAATAAATTTAAAGCTAAATATTTAATAAACAAATGATTGGAATTGGAAAAAATCAGGAAAACAAAAATTTATATCCATATAAAAGTGCAGGGGAGGATTTTACAAAGGGTTAGCGTGAAAATTAAACTTGAAAAGCGGTTCAATAATAGAAAGAAATTGTATATACCTTATAAGAACGTAATATTTCATACCATGGGTTATAATTTAATATTAAAATTAACTATTTATGAAAAAGAAAATTATTTTTTTACTACTGATTATTTTTTCAGCCTTTTCAACCATTGCTCAACAAATACCACTCGGTAGTTGTGGATTTGTATACATCCATGATGCAGCAGGTAACAGAACAAAAAGATTGTATTATTGCAATAATGGCGGACCTTACCCGACAAGACCAAATATCGACAGCAATAATTTTGTAAATGCTAGCAGTGTTTTAACAAAAGAAGAATTGAAAAATATGGAGTTTCAGCCGGTTGATGCGTTGTACCCAAATCCAACTTCAGGTATCTTCCATATTACTTTCAGTAAATCATTAAGCAATGCTAATATTACCCTATTAGATGTAAATGGTAAAATTGTACAGCAATATAAAGCCAGCGGAATAACACTAACGTGCAATTTATCTGCTTTACCCGGAGGAATATATTTTGTGCGAATTGAAGAGAATGGACAAACGATATCGAAGAAGGTGATAAAACAATAATTTAGTTTTACCTGATCAGTATTACAGTTCCTTTACGTTGTAATTGGGTTCCCTTATAATTTATCCCTTCTGCAATCCACACATAAGTACCGGTGCCCTGTTTTGCAGTTTTGAAATTACCATCCCAGCCAATAACTGGATCTTTAGTGGTAAACACCTGTTGGCCGTAAGCATTAAAAATGGTGAAGTATTTAAATTCTCTCAGGCCGATTGGTATGGCTTTTAAAACATCATTTTTACCATCTCCATTTGGCGTAAAGGCATTGGGTACATATATTTCAGGCCCTTCAAAAACTGTTATTTTAATATCATCAACACCAATACAGCCATTTGCATTTTGAGCAGTTAACGAATAAGTAATATCCCTGTTCAAAACAGCAATGGGGTTAACAATAAATGGATTGTTTAACCCAAAAATAGGCGACCAGGTGTAGTTATTAAAACCAGTATTGTTTACATCAATTCCATATAACTGTAAGGGCTGATTAATAGCAATAGTAGTATCCTTGCCAACAAATAAATTAGGTGGTGGGCTAACAGTAAGTATTACCGAATCTTCTTTTACAGAATTGCAACCGTTAGCACCAGTTACAGAAACTGAATAAGTGTAAATACCTACCGGCGGTTTTACAACCAGTGGATTAAATACATTGGCATTTGACAAATAAGAAACGGGTTTCCACAAATAAGAAATGCCACCTGTCGCAGTTAATTGCAGATCTTTTCCAAAACAGATACCTGTATCTCTCCCTGCATTGGGTACAGGAGCAGGTTTTACAAAAACCGTTACGGTACTTGTGCCTGTGCAGTTACCATCGGTTGCTGTTAAAGTGTAAGGAGTTGTTACAATTGGCGTTGCATCAGGGTTTAAAATATTCGGGTTGCTCAGGCCGGTAACAGGAAACCAGGAAAATGATGTGCCATTTGATGTTGCAGTTAATGTGGTTTTTGCACCCTCACAAATGGTTGTATTATTACCTGCATTAATAATTAATGTATTATTGAGTGCAACGGTAACAGGATATGTGGCAATACAATTATTAAAATCTTTGACTGTAACCGTATAATTATTGGGGCTTAGCCCGGTAAAAAGAGGAGATGCCTGAAAATTGATTCCATCAATACTGTATTGTAAAGGCGCTGTACCTCCGATGCCGTCGGCTGTTATAGTACCATTATTAAAATTACAGGTAGATGCAGTTGGAGTGGCAGTAAGTTGAACAGGCGGCGAGTTAACTAAAACCACCCCAGTTGTTCTGGTGGCGTTGAGTGCATCTTTTACAGTAATTGTATAATTGTTTGCTGCAAGCCCTGTGAAAAGCCCGGTTGGCTGAAATATGATGCCATCTTTAGAATACTGATAAGGTGGCGTACCAAATGTTGCTGTAGCAGTAATACTTCCATTTGAAAAACCGCAGGAAGGATTAATAAAAGTTGCCGAAATGCTTAGCGGGCAACTGGTAAAGTTAAAATCCTTGATTAATTGCACCCCGCCACAAGCCTGGTTTATAATCGCTCTTACAGTGTAAGTTAATGCAGGGTTCAATGCTGTAAAAAGACCGGTTGTATTGGTAGCAATTTGAGTAGCCCCATTCATCAAGATATAGGTAATTACTGTTGCCGCAGGTGGTGCAGGGCTTACAGACGCCTGTGCTGATAAAGAGTTGCAATCTGAGGCGATTGACAATGTGTAGACAGTAGTAGCGCAAAAAGCGGCAATATCTATTGACGCAACAAAACCATTACCACTGGCATATAAAAGCTGCCGCCCCTGATCGTAGGCTAAATCATAAACAGATGCAGTTGGATAGCCTGCAATAGTTATATCATTAGCGATGGCATCATCAAAAATGGTTCCGTTGAATTTGTAAACCTTTATAGTGCCGTCTGTACTCCCAATAAAAACATTATTACACTCATCGGCAATTATTCCTCCCTGCATCAAAGCAACATTTGGATTTAATACCAATGGAGTGCCTGCTGTTGTACCATCAGCCTTATTAAAAGCTTTAAGATTTAAACCATCATAATAAAATAGATAAGAGCCATTAATAGCTAACGAATTGGTAGAGTTATCAGTAAACCCAAATGTATTTACAGCAAGGTAAGGCCGGTTAGTCTGTTCATTTAACCTGTTGAAACCTGATGGCGTTTGCCAAAGAATATCAGCAACACCATACGGAGGTTTATTTTTATAAATTCTGTTACTGATAAAAAATGGCGGCGTATTGGAAGCGTAAATTGTATATAAATCATTAGTGGCAGGGTCGAAAATAAAATCGGAAATATCTTGAGTAAAGACACTGTTTCCAGTTATATTAGCCCCTGTAATTGTTGGTGAAGGAGGTGTGCAAATCGCCAGATTATTATTAGAATTATTACTGCCGCCAGCAATGAAAATTTGTGGGCTACCATTATTGCAGTTCCAGGCCATTTTCCAGTTTTCTGAAAAATTAACATCTGCGACTGTAATATAATTATCGTAAACACCTGCAGTATTTAGCCGGATATTGACTGAACCATCCGGGACGCCCAATCCCTGCCCTAGATAAATATTACCGGTTGTTTTTTCAACAACCCATCCACCCATGGTAATTCCAAAAATCCAGGCTGGTGTGGTAAGTGTGCCATGAAAAGTCCATAATAATAAGCCATTAGGGTCAAATTTTGCAAGCTTACAAGGTAAAAAACCACTGCCGCCACCACCTGCAACATAAATATTTCCTTCATAATCAAAATCTACATCTTTCGCAATACCATTATTAGCACCGGTAAGGTTGCTTGTACTGCTGATAAACGGGTCAATTATTAATGTTTTTGTTTTATCATAGTCAGCAATTGCAAAACTAATAATGTTGTTATCTTTTTGAAATGAAGTTTTATAGAAAGACTTTTCAGTTTTTATATCTTGTTTAAGTTTTAATTGATTTGTTACGCTGATAAAACTTACAGGTACAGTTTCGCAAATTCCATTAATAGTAGAAAATATATTGAGGTTACCATTTTTATCTGTAACTATTTTTTTTACATCTCCGCCATATTTCATTTTAACCTGGCTTATATCTGCTCCAGGCTTTACAACTATGCTGTATTCAAAACCTAATTTTCCTGAGTTAGTAAAATAATAAATGAGGTCAATGCCTGAGTATAAATCTTTGTAGGTAATTTTTTTAAAACCTCGTGCCTTGCCTTTTAGCAATCCATAGGTATGATAATCAGTTGTTGTTTCTTCTGCAATAATTTCTGGCTGCGGGTTAGCACCTAACCATTCCATGGTTATAAATTTTTCTGTTACCTTTCTTTTTCTTTCAATCTCTTCTTCGGGCGTATTTTTTTTCTCAAGTTTACGTTCTTCCTGATCAGATAATTTTTCAATTTTTCTTTGTAAATGAATTAAGCCTTTTGTGGTAAATAATACCGGCATATCAAACCCTTCAAATCCATATTTAATATTGCCCATTTTGGTATAGCCTGTCATGCTTTCACCATATTGCCCAATATTTTCAATAAAAATATTTTGGGAATTTATTAGCCCATTTGATAATTTAGAAAGTGTCAGCTTAGTTACGCCAAGCGAAGGGTTTTGTGAAAAAACCGGGATATTAAATAGTAGTAAAAGGGCGATTAAAAATTTCATCAGTAACTTTAAATACTGTGGGAAAAATAACTATAATAAAGTTAACAAAAATTGTATATCATACCAAGTTTTTCAAGCCTTTGTTAACAGAAGCCTCCGCATCGGTTCCTATTCCCAACCTGCCTTTTACTAACCAAAAAGAAATTGTCAATTATTGAAAGCCAGCATTAATAAATTCAAAAAGCCCAATAATGAATAAAATCCCTCTCTCAAAAATAAAAACAACAATTTATTGTTTTTCCGGTTTTTTTTCTATCTTAGCATTTCCCCAATCAAATAAGTGATGTCTTACCCCATCATTTTTGTCTCTTCCAAAGAATAACAAAAGCTGAATCCATCTATTTCTGTGCTTGAACCATAGTTTATCTCTTTACCAACAAGTTAACTATGGCGTTCATTCGCAAATGCATTGTTATTACAATGGCATTGTTTGCAGTATTATTTACCAATGCGCAAACAGTAAGCTATCCTGCACAGTCTTCAAAAACGTTGAAATCAACGGCTGAAGATGTTGCCCTGTTGCTGCAAAAAGCAATTAACGGCAGCCATTTTACAACTGGCGCTTACACTGCAATGCCGCAGTTGGGCTTTATATTTATATACGATTCAACCATCACCGGCAGCAAGGCCTGCAAAGTAGAAAGTGATGGAGCAAGTTATATAAAATTTTCAGCAGCAGAAGATAATGGCCTTTGCTTTGGCATTTATCAATATTTACAACAGCTTGGTTTTCGTTTTTATTTACCAGGTTCTGTTTGGGAAACCACACCAGTACTTGCAACTGCGTATAAAAAAACAGATAGCATTTACAGTTTCAGTTTTAAATATAATGGCTGGTATTTAAGCGGCGGGCATAACCGTTGGGTAATGGATAATGATGCAAATTACGGTTGGGAATCGTACTTTGGTTTAAACGGACACAACTGGTCCTTATACCAACGCCGCAACGGAATGACGGGCCAGTACGGCTTTTCGGGCCATCGCAGCGATATCATCAGCGGTACAAATACCAGCACCTGGCAAAACAATCCTTGTTATGTTGCTTCTTACAATAATTCACGTGCAGTAAGTTCACAATCGGTGCCAGATGTAAATAGTGCAGCCGCTAAAGATTTATGGGCATCAACGATTGAGCAAAAATATTCAACATACCGGGCTACTATTTTAAACAACCCCAATGCATTTTTAAACCAGTATCGTGGTTTAAACTATGGTAATTATAATGTTGGTATTGAAGTTACAGATGGTGCTTTGTGGGGCAACTCAAAGGATAATGCTGGTTGCATAAATACAGGTTATGCAAAAGAAAGCGATCAGAGTATTACGCTGGCAAACCACACAACGCAAAAAATTGCTGCTAAATATCCGAATGTTCGTTTTCAGTTGTACGCCTATTCAACGCATGCCGATGTGCCTTCGGCAAATCTTGCCATCAATGATAAATTAGATATTCAGTTGGTGCCGGAAGTGTATCAAAATTTAACCAGCACCAATGGTTTACGCAACCGCTGGTACAGCCGCACAAAAAACATATCTGAGTATAATTATTTAAACCTATCTGGCTGGAGCGGCGAAACACCATCGCTTGATATGGATGCATTAAAAACAACCTTACAGATTGCAAAAGATAAGCAGAGCCAGGGTTTAATGTGGGAAGCCTCGCCTGCTAAATTTGCAAGCTTGCCTTTTTTAATGGCCGCCAATAAAAATTTAAAAGATAATATTTCTGTAGATAGCAGCCTTACTGAATTCTGCAACAACTTGTTTGCAGATGCTGGCAAAACCATTTACGGCTTGTTGCAATTATGGACAGACAACAAAAAACTTGCAGGCGGCATTTCTAACTTTTATAAAATGCCTTTGTATTTTGATTTGGTTAAAACAGCCGAGCAGCAAATTGCCAATGAGTCAGCAATTGTAAAAGCCAGATTGCGGGAAGTAAAAGCTTATCTGCATTACATGAGTTTGTATTACAACTGGGCCGGCGATCAGGGTACAAGTGCAAAAACCAGCAAAGCCGCTGCGTTGTGCGTTTATCTTGCTAAAATAAATAAAATGCAGTTGGTTAACAGCTACTATCTTATATCTACCATTAGCAGAAGTTATGCAACAACAACTAATTTTTATCAGCAGTACAATGTAGCAAACGGTACAGCTTATCTAAATGGAAATTTGCCTTTAATAACTGATGCCGAAGTTGAAAATGATTTTATAAATGACCTGGTTAAATTCAGCAGCACCATCAACAATTACAAATTTGAAACCACCGATGTAATTGCCAGCAAAATTAATGCTGCCGGGTTAAGAGTGCCTAAAGAAATAAATGTGCAGCTTAGCTATACAAACGGTATGGATTATTATAACCGTGCTGAGTTTATAGTAAAAGCCCCTGCTGCAGGCTCTTTTACCATAAATTACAACCCAACATTTGAAATGGCCGATAAAGGTTACATCAACTTTACGGTAGAATCAACCGACAGAACTTTGGATATTATTGAAGATTTTTCAATTGATAAAAATGCAAAAGCAGGCAACATCGTAATCAAAATTCCAGCGGCAGGTAATTACAAATTAACTGTTTGCTCAAAATATAAATCATCGGTTAATTTAAAAATAGCAACCAATAAAAATACATTTTATAAGAGTGGTGCTTTTTTTGGCAAAGCAACAGAATCTTACGAAAAAGAAACTGAAATGCCAGGCTACATTTACATACCTGCCGGTGTTGATAAACTGTATTTCAGCATAGCAAACAGTAATGCTGGCGGTGCCGGCTTTAAATCTGCAGCGCATATAAACAGCGCTTTCAATATACAGGATAACAATGGAAATACTTTAAAAGCACGGTTTGTAACCCCCAACGATTCTGCTTTGTTTTATATTGAAGTGCCACGTGAGGCTGCCGGTAAATTCTGCCGCATTACCCGTAAATTTTATCAGTACAGTCTGGTGTTTGCCAACGTAAACAATTTTTTATGGTATGCACAACCCAAACCTTTGCCATGCGCAGCCGCCGGTTTTACGGTTGATGTTGTAAATAAAAATGGTAATTGTGTTACACAGGTTACGGCAAATTCAAAAACGGGCCAGTTTAATTGGGAAATTACTGACCAAGGCCAAATGTACACTTACACAAACCAACGCATAGTTGAATTACCGGAAAATATTACATCCGATGCAATAGTTACATTAACCAACGGTGTTGATTGTGACTTAACCAACAGAATGGGCGATGAAGAAAACTTTACATCTGCAAAACAGGCATGCTCTGGCATTAAAATGCCTGCTGAAATTGCGGTGGCTCCGGTAGTATATCCCAATCCGTCAAACGGTATTTTTAAATTAATGCAAACCGGTATTGAGCTTACAGCGAGCCAGGTAGTTGTAGTAAATGCCACTGGCAACCGGGTAGCGGTATTCAACAACACAAGCCAGTTTAATATCAGCAACTTGCCGGCAGGCATGTACTGGTGCAAAATTGTAATTAACAGCAAAGCGTTTTCGGCAAAACTGGTAAAGCTTTAAATTTATTTTGATTCTCCGAATTAATCATAGAAATACTGCAAGCAAATCAAATGCTGTAATATGCCTGCCAGGTTCAAAAAGCTGCTGGAACAGCGCATCAGCATAAGATTTGGCCTAAAAGTCTAATTATACCATCTTGATTTATGAAATAGTGCAACGGACTATGAGAAAACCTTAGATGGTATTATGCCGATAGAAAAGAGTTTGGCCTATTTATTATGTCACATCGGTATTACAACTAAAATTTATTACTTTTGCCCCCCAAATTCAGGCCCGGTGCCTGACTGCGCTTTTATAGTATTTATGAGTCTCAAAGATAATATAGACATGTTGCGTTTGCCAAGTCACATCGCCATCATTATGGATGGTAATGGAAGGTGGGCAAAAGAAAAAGGCGAAGATCGCCTGTATGGGCATTTGCACGGGGTTGAAAGCGTACGCAATATTGTAGAAGGTGCTGCAGAATTGGGCATTAAATATCTTACCCTGTATGCCTTTAGTACCGAAAACTGGGACAGGCCCGAATACGAAGTATCTGGCTTGATGGAACTTTTAATAGATACCATACGCAACGAAGTGCCAACGCTTAATAAAAACAACATCAGGCTGCATGTAATTGGCGATACAGATATGTTGCCCGCCGCCGCAAAAAACGAATTAAATGAAGCGTTGAAGGAAACAAGTGTAAACACAGGCCTTAACCTGGTAATGGCGTTAAGTTACAGCAGCCGTTGGGAAATTGTACATGCTGTTAAACAGATTGCTGCTGATGTAAAAGATGGCAAACTGCTGCCTGGTGCCATAACGCAGGATACAATACAGCAATATCTTACCACAAAAAATTTTCCCGATCCGGAACTGATGATAAGAACCAGCGGCGAATACCGGATAAGTAATTTCTTATTATATCAGCTTGCCTATTCCGAATTATATTTTACCAATACCCGCTGGCCCGATTTCAGAAAAGAAAACCTGTACACAGCCATCCTTGATTATCAAAGCAGGGAACGAAGATTTGGGAAAACCGGAGAGCAGATAAAGAAGGAAGAATCTACAAATTTGTAGAGTGCTAAAAGTCCTTCTCCTTTGGAGTTTCTGCAAAGGAACGAGCGATAGCTCTTTAGGATGAGGCGTTAAACCGGAGAGGAGGTAAAAACCGGAAATGCTACCAGCTAAAGGCCCGCAGGCAATGGCATAACAAATATTATACCTGTTTTTAATCGTTGTAAAGGATGATTTAGGATGAGGTTAACAAATAGTTTTAATTATTGGGCTTAATTTGCCGCACGTTAAAAACCAACTGATGGAGAGGATTTACAAAAGGATTTTTTTTATTGCAACACTTATTTTCAGCACCCAGTTTGTTTGGGCTCAGGAACCCGTTTCCGTAAATCCTGAATTAGAAGGCATTTTTACCAATAAAACACCCAAAGAATACACCATTGCCGGCATAAATGTAATAGGTTCTAAAGCTTTTGATGCAAATCTTATCATTTCAATATCTGGCCTTGCCGTTGGCGATAAAGTAATAATACCCGGTACCGATGTGTTTGGTAAAGCCATTGCAAAACTCTGGCGCCAGAACCTTATCTCCGATATAGAAATTTCGTTTACTAAATTAGAAGGAAAGGATTTATATGTGCAGATTGAAATAACAGAAAGACCACGATTAGCCACTTTTAAATTTGAAGGAATAAAAAAAGGAGAAAGGGATGACCTGGAACCCAAAGTGGCATTGGTAAAAGACAGAGTGGTAACAGAAAATATGCGTTTGAGCGCTGTTGAAGCCATCCGCAAATTTTATTTTGACAAAGGATACCGCAACGTAGATATTCAGCTTAAAGAAGAACCTGCACCAGGTTTAAATAATGCGGTAAACATCACTTTTATTATAAAAAAAGGGCGGAAGGTAAAAGTAAACTCAATTAATTTCAGCGGTAATAATGATGTAGCCTCACAGAATTTAAAAAAGAGTATGAAGGGCACCAAGGAGATGAATCGCATTACCTTGTTTCCGGTGGTGGTAAAAAACCCTTTTGGCGATACTGCCAAACGCCAGACGTTTAATGAGTATATTAACGACGTGGGTTTTATGACTATTACAAAAACAAGAGATTATATTGATCCATACTTCCGCATCAGGGGTTTTAGCGGTGCTAAATTCAACGAAATAAAATACATAGAGGATAAAGAGAGCGTTTTAAATTATTACAACTCACGTGGTTACAGAAATGCGGTTATTTTAAAAGATACTGCAATTCTGGATGAGAAAAACAATATCAATTTATTTTTAAAAGTAGCCGAAGGAAACCAGTTTCATTTTGGAGATATGGTTTGGCGTGGCAACACAAAATACAGCGATTCTATCCTGAATGTATTATTGGGAATTAAGAAAGGCGATGTTTATAACCTGGAGCTTTTAAACAAGCGGCTGGGTAAACAATTATCTGCCGAAGGCGCAGATATTGGAAGTTTGTACATGGATGATGGTTATCTTTTCTTTCAGGTAGATCCGGTGGAAACAGCCGTTTACAACGATACCATTGATTTTGAATTGCGGGTACGTGAAGGGCCGCAGGCGGTTTATGGCAACATCACCATCAGCGGAAATAAAAAAACAAAAGATTACGTAATACGCCGTGAATTAAGAACCATACCCGGCGAAAAATTCAGCCGTTCAGATATTATACGTACACAGCGTGAGCTTGGTCAGCTTGGTTTTATTGATGCTGAAAAAATTAATCCGCAGGTGGTACCCAATGCCGAAAACGGCACCGTGGATATTAACTGGGGTATTGAAGAAAAATCTGGCGATCAGCTTGAACTATCTGCCGGCTTTGGCGGAGGAATAGGCCTGACGGGCACTTTGGGCGTTTCTTTCAATAACTTCTCTATAAAAAATATTACCAAACGCTCAACCTGGGATCCTTTACCATCCGGCGATGGACAAAAGTTTAGCGCCAGAATACAATCAAACGGCAAAGCCTTCCGCTCATACAACGTATCATTTACCGAGCCTTGGTTGGGTGGTAAAAAGCGTAACTCATTCACCATTGCCTACTCCAATACCAAATACGCAAATGCGTATGATAATTTTGGAGGTTATTGTAGAAAATGTGGCGATACCTCGTATGTAAAAACAGCCAACTTCAGTGTTTCTTTGGGTAAACAATTAAAGTGGCCCGATGATTATTTCAATTTAATTTACTCATTAAACGTGCAACGTTACAAGTTGCGTAACTACGATAATATTTTTAAAGGCATACGCAACGGTACATCAACCAACATCAGTTTAAAAATTGCATTGGTTCGCAATTCTGCTGGTCCTAATCCCATTTTTCCAACAAGTGGCTCTAACTTTTTGTTGAGTGGGCAGTTTACATTGCCTTACTCATTAATAGGTATAACCTCAGGCGAATCTAACAGTTATAAACTTCCTGAGTTTCACAAATGGCGTATGAATGCTGAGTGGTTTGTGCCCATAGGAATGGCAAGAGGAGCCGAAAAGAACAAACAGTTTATTTTAAAAATTGCGGCTAAATACGGCTTCATCGGCAGGTATAATAACAAGCTTGACATTTCTCCGTTTGAGCGTTTTCAGGTGGGCGATGCAGGTTTAAGTAATAACTTTGCCTTGTTGGGATACGATATTATTGCACACCGTGGATACCCGGTTTACGATAAATCGAATCCAAAAATTAATCCTGATGGGATAACACCTTCGGAGTTCTTTACTATTTTTAATAAATATACAATGGAGTTACGCTATCCGTTCAGCACAAGTGCAGGTAGCACAATTTACGGACTGGCATTTTTTGAAGCAGCTAACGGATGGTACAGCTTTAAAGATTATAATCCGTTTAAATTACGCAGATCGGCCGGCGTAGGTTTACGTTTCTTTTTGCCTATGTTTGGTTTGCTTGGGTTTGATTATGGAATTGGATTTGACAGGTACAACAATACCAGCGGTTTAAAAGGGGCAGCTAAGTTTACGTTTATGCTGGGCCAGGAGCCGGAGTAAAAATGGTTAATCAGTTTATTAGTTAATTTGTAAAAAAATTATAAAATGAAAAAGATACTTCTTATTGCTTATTGCCTATTGTTTATTGCATTTTCGGCAAATGCGCAACGGTATGCTGTAATTGATACCAAGTACATTCTGGATAAATTACCTGAGTATAAAGATGCTCAAAAATTGCTGGACCAGTTTAGTGAGCAATGGCAGCAGGAAATTGATCAGAAACAGGCCCAGGTAGATAAAATGTTTAAGGATTATGATGCTGAGCAGGTTATGCTTACCGATGTGCTTAAAAAGAAAAGAGAAGATGAATTATACAATAAAGAAAAAGAACTGCGTGACCTGCAGAAAAAACGTTTTGGTTTTGAAGGAGACCTGTTTAAAAAAAGACAGGAGCTTATAAAACCCATACAGGACAGGGTTTACAATGCAGTACAAAAACTGGCCGTTGAAAAACAATATGACTTTATATTAGATAAAAGTGAAGGAATTACTGTTATCTTTGCCGACCCAAAACTGGATAAAAGTGCAGACATCATCCGCAACCTGGGTGTTAAATAAAACTTAATAAGCCAGTTTGGTGCAACTTTTGATTTAAAAAACAATCTTATAAACACTAAATCAATAAACTTTAAAACAACAATGAAAAAATTATTACTAGGAGCTGTGATGGCGTTAGGATTTATGAGTGCCTCGGCCCAAACAAAGATCGGTTATATTAATACCGATGAATTAATGAGCATTATGCCCGAAGCTGCAAAAATCAATACAGATTTAAATGAATATCAGACTTCTCTACAGCAGCAGGGCCAGGCGCTGAAAATAGAACTGGATAAAAAAGTAGAGCAATACAATTTGGATTCTTCTAAATTATCTGCCAGCATGAAAGAGATAAGGAGAGACGAATTAATTAAACTTTATAGCCGTTTACAGAACTACGAGCAGGAAGCACAGGAAAAAGCGCAAAAATATGCACAGGATAAAATAGCTCCTGTACGTACAAAAGCACTGGATGCCATTAAAGCCGTAGCAAAAGAAAGAGGTTATAGCTATGTTATTGATGATGCAGCAAATACATTACTGGTTATGCCTCCGGGTGACGATCTTTTACCTATGGTTAAAGCTAAGTTGGGAATTAAAGACCCTCCGGCTGCAGCACCTGGTACCAGACCTGCCGGTAACTAAAATTATTTTTTAAATTATAATAAAGCCTCCTGATACTTCTCAGGAGGCTTTACTATTTTTACCAGATGAAACAACATCCAATTGGTGTTTTTGATAGTGGCTACGGCGGATTAACTGTTTTAAAAGAATTTACAGCTAAACTGCCGCAGTACGATTATTTGTACCTGGGCGATAATGCCCGGTCGCCGTACGGCACCCGCAGTTTTGAAACCGTGTATGAATACACATTGGAGTGTGTAAAATGGTTTTTTAACCAGGGATGCCCGCTGGTTATCCTGGCCTGTAATACAGCTTCAGCAAAAGCACTTCGTTCTATTCAGCAAAACGATCTGGCTAAAATTGATGAGAGCAAAAGAGTGTTGGGGGTTATAAGGCCAACAACCGAAATTATTGGCCAGTTTACCAAAACCGGTAATGTGGGCATACTGGCTACCAACGGAACAGTTATTTCAAACTCATATCCAATTGAGATTGAAAAATTTTATCCCGAAGTAAATGTTTATCAGCAAGCCTGCCCCATGTGGGTACCACTGGTAGAGAATAATGAGTACAACAGCCCCGGAGCTGATTATTTTATCCAGAAAAATATCAATAACCTGTTACAGCAATCGGCTGATATTGATACCATATTGCTTGCCTGCACGCATTATCCGTTATTGATTGATAAGATTAAAAAAGCAGTGCCGGCCGGAGTTACAGTTTTATCGCAAGGGCAAATTGTTGCCGATAGCCTTGCTGAATATTTACAAAAACATCCGGAAATGGATGGTAATTGCAGTAAAAACGGGCAGATTGCCTTTTTTACAACCGATTCGCCAGAAGATTTTGATAGCCATGCTGCCATCTTCTACGGCAAGCTGGTAAAATCGGAGCATGTAAGCCTGTAGCTTGCAAAAAAATCTAAAATCTGCAAGCCTAAATCCAAAATTTTACCCTACTTTTGCCGTCCTTTCACAAACAACGGGGATGGTGCCTTGTTGAGTGTAACAAAACTGAATTCGGAATTTTAATTTGTAAAAGGACAAAAACATAAACAATGCCAGGTAAAAAAAGAACGTATCAACCGCACAAACGTCGCAGAAAATCTGTTCACGGATTTCGTCAGCGTATGGCTACCGCAAATGGCCGTAAGGTATTAGCTAGCCGCAGGAAAAAAGGACGTCACAGTCTTACAGTTTCCAGCGAACACGGTGATAAAAAATAAGATTACCTGATTTTCTGAAAAGAAATTCGGTTAAAATAATTCAGTCCCCCGACTTGTCGGGGGACATTTTTATTTGTAAACTATTTCAGTTTAAAAAAACTGTCAGTCTCAACTTGTCGAAGACGGGTTAGTTTTATATAGCCCCGGTTTCTACAAGTTGCTAATGACAAGTATTCTAAAGAATTGAAATTCAGCTTTTTGCAAAACTGAATTTAGCCACAAAGACTCGAAAGCACAAAGGAAAATGCGTAGCATTTTTCTACTTCGTGCCTCTGTGCCTTTGTGGCTAAACCTTTTCGCAGCAACGCTGAGAAAATTCTTTTCTTACTGTCATTTGCAAAGAGCTTAATTTTATTTCTGCACGTGGTTACACTCATGCGAATCCCTAATTTTGAATAATTGGAAACAAAACAACGATATACTTTTAAAAAAGAAGAAAAGCTGAAAAGCCGTAAAACAATTGAGGGATTGTTTAAGGATGGTAAGTCGTTTTCTATTTTTCCATTCAGGGTTTTGTGGAAATTTTTCGATAATTCAGTTTCGCCTTTGCAAACCGGTTTTGCAGTAAGCAGTAAAAATTTTAAAAAAGCAGTTGACCGCAACCGCATTAAACGCCTGATGAGAGAGGCTTACCGTTTGCAGAAAAATGATTTGCAAAGCCAGTTAAATCAACAGCAAAAGCAACTGGCTGTTTTTATTATTTATGTGGGAAACGATTTACCGGAATATGATTTGATTTTTGATAAAACTACTCACTTGTTAAACAGGCTCATTAAAATAATCAATGAAAATACTGCGGCAAATATTTAGTTTTCCTTTTATCGCTTTAATAAAGCTTTACCAGTGGATAATATCTCCGCTGCTGGGCCCTAAGTGCCGCTATACGCCCACCTGCTCGCAATACGGACTTGAAGCGTTTAAAAAATATGGTCCTATCAAAGGTTTCTGGCTTACACTAAAAAGAATTGGTAAATGCCATCCCTGGGGTGGGCATGGGTACGATCCGGTGCCATAAAAACCCCTCCGCCTCCTGAAGGGGGAACTTTACACTCTGTAAATTATTGCCGCTTTTTTTCTTTTCAAGCTTTTACCATAACTGATCTCATAAAAAAGCTGTAACCAATTATGATTACAGCTATGAATTTAAGGCGTTGAATAGAATTACCAAAGTACAAGAGTGCGACGCCAATGAAGTTCAATAAAAGAGAAAAAAGCCTGGCTCAAAAAAATTATAAAACACAATCTTCTTAATGGTCAATTCCCCTTCGAAGGGTTAGGTTACAACCTTTCCGCTACTTTACTCCAGTTAACAACATTCCAAAATGCAGCCAGATAATCGGCACGGCGGTTTTGGTAGTTTAAATAGTATGCATGCTCCCAAACATCGCAACCTAAAATGGGTGTGCCTTTTACTTCGGCAACATCCATTAACGGGTTATCCTGGTTTGGGGTTGAAGAAACTTCAAGCTTACCATCATTAACTATCAGCCATGCCCATCCACTACCAAAACGGGTCATGCCGGCTGCTGCAAATTTTTCTTTAAATGCATCAAAAGAGCCAAAGGCTTCATTAATTGCATCGGCAAGTTTGCCGGTAGGAGTGCCGCCGGCATTGGGTGCCAGGCTTTCCCAAAAAAAACTGTGGTTCCAATGTCCGCCGCCGTTGTTGCGTACTGCAGGGCTTATGCTGCCTGCGGCTGCAACCAGTTCTTCAATAGTTTTATTTTCGTTAGGTGTGCCAGCAATGGCTTTGTTTAAATTATCTACATACGCCTGGTGGTGTTTGCCATGGTGTATTTCCATGGTTTTAGTGTCGATATGTGGCTCTAATGCATTGGTTGCATACGGTAAAGCCGGTAGTGTAAATGCCATAAAATTTAATTTTATTTTTTAAGAAATTATTGTGAAAGATAGACTACAAATTTACGTTAACTATTTTCTTATTGTAATTAAATGAAAAAAATCATATTGTTATTTTTTACGTTTTCGGGAATTTGTTGCTGTTTTGGGCAGCAACTGCCGCAAAACACGGATACCATAAACGTACAGCAAACCCCTGGGGCAAATAGCTTGCCAGTTAAAAAAGACTCGTTGTTTATAAAGCGGAAACCTGCTGCAGTATTATATCCTAACCCGGCAAAAAACAAAGTTGAAATTGCTATTAAAGCATTTGATGCCGGGTATATAAAGCTACAATTACTCAACAATAGCGGTAAATTGGTGAGAGAAGAGAAAAGACTGCTACTTTCCGGAAATGAGATTATAGTATTTATGTTCTCTGAACATCCCGGGCTATATTATTTGATTTTAAAGCAGGGAAATCAAATGCAGAAAAATAAACTCGTCATTCAGTAATCATCTCCGGGCCTTAAAAAAATCTTTCATCAGTTTGGCACATTCATCTTTTAAAACACCGCCAATCAGTTCTGTTTTTGGGTGAAAGGGGTTGTTGCCGCCGCAACATTTTCTATAACCATTCTTTTCGTCTTCGGCACCAAAAACAATTTTACCAATTTTGCTCCAGTACAATGCGCCGCTGCACATGAGGCATGGCTCTACAGTAACATATAAAGTTGCTTCGGGTAAATATTTGCTGCTTAAAAAATCAAAGGCAGATGTGAGGGCAAGAATTTCTGAATGGGCGGTACTGTCGTTCAGCAATTCTACCTGGTTGTGTGCACGGGCAATGATGCGGTTATTCATTACAATGATAGCACCCACAGGAACTTCTTCGGCATCGTAAGCTTTTTGTGCTTCTGCAAGCGCAAGCTGCATATATTGTTCATCTGTCATACTCTTGTATTTATTACCTTTCCACAAATTTAAATGTAATGGATAACTTAATGCAGATGCGTACCTATTTTAATACCGGCGTTACCAAACCGTATGCTTTTAGAAAAGAGCAATTGAAAAAATTACATGCTGCTGTAAAAAAATATGAGCCGCAATTGCATATGGCTTTATACAAAGATTTAAAGAAGAGCCCGGAAGAATGTTGGGTTACTGAAACTGGTTTTTTGTTATCGGAAATCAGCAATATTTTAAAGCATTTAAAAAGCTGGATGCAGCCCGAAACAGTTTCTACAAACCTGCTAAACATCCCTTCAAAAAGTTTTATAATGCAGGAGCCGCTGGGCGTTGTGTTGGTTATTAGTCCGTGGAATTATCCCTTTCAGCTTTTAATGACGCCTTTGGCTGGTGCTATGGCTGCAGGTAATTGCATGGTTCTGAAATCATCTGAATTTGCACCTGCAACATCTGCCGTAATGAAACTAATGATTGTAGAAAATTTTGATAAAAATTATATTCAGTTTGTAGAAGGTGATGGCGCTACGGTGATACCGGAAATGATGAACAACTTTACTTTTGATCATGTTTTTTATACAGGCAGTACTGCCGTGGGTAAAATAATTTATAAGATGGCTGCTGAAAGGCTGGTGCCTGTTACATTGGAGTTGGGCGGCAAAAGCCCCTGCATTGTTGAGGAAGATGCAAATATAAAAGTAGCTGCAAAACGTATTGCTATGGCTAAGTTCAGCAATGCAGGGCAAATGTGTGTAGCGCCCGATTATGTGCTGGTACACACCAGTAAAAAAGAAGAACTTATAGAGGCTTTTAAAAAAACTATACCGGTATTTTTTGGAGCAGATGCATCGGCCAGTTATGAGTACGGAAAAATAATTAATGAAAAGCAGTTTGATAGATTAACAGCTTATTTACAGCAGGGTACAATTGTTTGTGGCGGAAATACAGACAGAGCTAAATTATACATTGAACCAACCATTATGCAAGATGTTTCACTTGATGCTGCTATTATGAAAGAAGAAATTTTTGGCCCTATTTTGCCTGTAATTACTTTTAATACCAAAGAAGAAGCATTGCAGATTATTGCACAGAATAAAAACCCGCTGGCATTTTATGTTTTTACATCCAGCAAAGCAAAAGAACAATTCTGGCTTTACAGTGTGGCATTTGGAGGCGGTTGCGTAAATAATACAGCACTGCATTTAACCAATCATAACCTGCCCTTTGGTGGCCGTGGTTTTAGCGGCAGCGGGCAATACCATGGCAGGTATTCTTTTGAAACTTTCAGTCATAAAAAAGCCGTGATGAAAACGCCCACCTGGTTTGACCCGGCGTTAAAATATCCGCCGTTTAAAGGAAAGTTAGGGTTGTTTAAATGGGTTATTAAATAAGTATACCACAAACACCCAAAGATCACAAAGAATTTTTTCATTTTGAATATACCAATATAACTGAAAATGAATTGGCAACTATTACTGTTGATATCTGTTATAAAATTCATACAAAGCTGGGGCCTGGTTTTTTAGAAAGTGTTTATGAATCTGCATTCGCTTATGAGTTGAAGAAAAGAAAAATTCCATATTTCAGACAGGCAGAAGTGCCTGTTTATTACGAAGGAAAATTACTGGATGTTGGTTTTGGGATAGACATTATTATGGGTGGAAACTTTTAATTGAATTAAAATCGGTTGAGCAACTTGAAAAAGTGTATCATAAAACTGTTATTACTTATTTAAAGCTTACTGAAATTTAACTGGCTATTCTGGTTAACTTTAATGTTAACCTCATTAAAGATGGCATCCACAAAAAAATTAATGGAGAAGTTTACTGATTTACTTTGTGGCCTCTGTGGGATAAATTAAAAAGAAAAAAGAAATTCAATCAATATGACAACAAGACAAAAATTTTTAAAAGCCATTTACCCCATGTGGATGTGGTTTGCAGGCAAGAAAGGATTAAACACAAAAAATCTTACTCATGAAAAAGAAATGCCTGCTGTTTCATTTTATTCACTAAAAGATACTACCATTGACGGCACTGCATTTGATTTTGAAAAATTGAAAGGTAAAAAAATAATGCTGGTAAACACTGCTTCTGATTGTGGTTATACAGGCCAGTACGATGATTTGCAAAAACTCAGTGAGCAGTACAAAGATAAACTCACTGTCATCGGTTTTCCGGCAAATGATTTTAAAGATCAGGAAAAAGGAAGCGATGAAGAGATTGCAAGTTTTTGTAGAAAAAATTTTGGTGTAAGTTTTCCGCTGATGAAAAAAAGCAGCGTAATTAAGGGTGCCAATCAAAATAAAATATTTGAATGGCTTACCAACTCAACCAAAAACGGCTGGAACAACCAGCAACCCTCCTGGAATTTTTGTAAGTTTATAGTAGATGAGCAGGGCAGGCTTACCAATTTCTTTGGATCAACTATTGAGCCGTTGGGCGTAGAAGTAAAAGCCGCACTAATTCAATAAAAATATTTTATGTTTGAACAAAGAGACTTCAGTTTTATTTACAAATATTTTATTGCTGAAAAGCAGGAAAGTCTGTTGTTATTAATTGTTGGCATTGTGGCACTTGTACTGGCTGTTGTGTTTTGGTTTTTTATAAAGAGCAATCCAAATTTTTTTAAAGGTGCCGCAATTCCTTTGCTAGCCATTGGTTTTATTCAAATAGTAGTTGGCTATTCTGTTTACAGCCGAACCGATAAACAAAAAGCCAACATTGCCTACAACATAGGCATGGAGCCGGTTGCATACGTTAAGCAAACCGAACAGCCCCGTATGAAAAGAGTGATGAAAAATTTTATCATTTACCGTTGGGTAAAAATTGCTTTCATCATTACCGGCCTGGTTTTAATTTTTCTTTACAGATCAAACCCTGATAAAACGTTCTGGTATGCCTTTGGAGTTGCGCTGGCCATACAGGCTGTGATTATGCTGGGTTCAGATTATTTTGCAGAACAGAGGGGAAAAAAATATGTAAATGAATTAGAAAGAATTATCGAAGCTTAAAAAATCATTTGCCAAACGAAGCCGGATTCATTGAAGTGTTTCTTGTGTAAAACTGCATGATTGATTGCAAAAAAACTTTTGCAAAATTTACCCTGTTTGCCTGGTTATCCCTTACGCCGGTATAATTTGATTCTATTTGCCAGCCAAATACTTTTGGATTAGCTACTGCACAATACCGCTGCGTATTATATCCACCATCAAAATATAAATCAGTAACCAGCGGCGCAACATCCTGTTGCGATGGCACTGATGGGAAATTATTATTTGCCATCAAAGTGCCAAATGCATTTGCTCCGGTAAGCAACTGGGTAATTTGTAAAAATGTATTTTGTTGCAGTAAATTGTACAATGATGTGGAAGAAGAAACAATGGAAGCAGGGCTTCTTAACTCACTACCGGTTAGCAAATATCCCAATTCAAGTCTTTCTTTTGTATGTCCGTGGCCATGTAAATCAATAAAAAGTGCCAGCGGATATTTTGCTTTTATCATGGTAATAAAACTATCAATACTTAAATGATAATTGTTCCAGATACCGGTAATTGCAGGGTTGCTGCAGGTAGCTTCGGGTAAATCCCGGTTTTGGTCAAGTTTTATTCTTTTAAGGTAAGAGATAACAAGGTAAGGCTGAAATCCATAATCGGCTTTGCAAACACTGTCAATGGTATTTGCCATTTCAATTGTTTTTATATCAATAGCAGTTGTAATGCCGGGGCAGGCTCTGTCGGGGATTGAAGCCGGGGCATCAGTTCCTCCGTGCGGTACACTTATGATAAGCGGCATATTACCGTATTGCACTTCGGTGTAAGCATCCAGCTTTTTTTTAAGTACAATATCTTTTTCGGATGCGGCGGCCTCTTTGCTTTTTTTGCAACTAGTATTTATGAAAATTAAGGCCAACAAAAAAAGGCTTACTAAAATGTATTTGCTTTTATTAATTTTCATAAAGCGATTTAAACCGGACATTTCTCATGATAATTAATCAACTCAATCGGAGTTTTCTGAAACTCGTAACCAGCGTATTTTATTTCAATTTCATTTAGCACCGCATCAATCTCTTCAACAGTCTCCAGCGTAACTAATTTTAACCGATAATCTTTAATACCGGGTAAGCCTTTTAAGTAATTGGTGTAATGGCGGCGCATTTCAAAAATGCCAACCTTTGGTCCCTTCCATTCAAAAGATTTATGCAAATGCTTTTTGCAAACAGCAACTCTGTCCTCAATAGATGGTGAGGCTAAGTGCTCGCCGGTATTTAAAAAATGTTTTATCTCATTAAATATCCATGGGTAACCAATGGCTGCACGGCCAATCATAATACCATCAATGCCATATTTGTTTTTGTATTCCAGTGCTTTTTCGGGGCTGTCAATATCGCCATTGCCAAAAATGGGCATGGTAATTCTGGGGTTATTCTTTACTTTACCAATAAGTTCCCAATCTGCATTGCCCTTGTACATTTGTGAGCGGGTGCGGCCATGTATTGCCAATGCTTTTATGCCCACATCCTGCAGGCGTTCGGCAACTTCTTCAATATTTTTTGTGTTGTCATCCCAGCCCAATCTTGTTTTTACAGTAACCGGTAATGAGGTTGATTTAACCACGGCACTGGTGAGCCGCACCATCAGATCAATATCTTTTAACACGCCGGCACCGGCACCCTTTAACGCTACTTTTTTTACGGGGCAGCCAAAATTTATATCAAGCAGATCGGGATTTGTAACATCTACAATTTTTGCTGCCAGCGAAAGGCTTTCTTCATCGCCACCAAAAATTTGAATACCAACTGGTTTTTCGTAATCAAAAATATCTAATTTCTGTCGGCTTTTAATGGCGTCACGTATCAGCCCTTCGCTGCTGATAAATTCGGTGTACATCAGATCGGCTCCGTGATCTTTACAAACAGCACGGAAAGGCGGATCGCTAACATCCTCCATGGGCGCAAGCAAGAGCGGAAAATCGGGTAATTGTATGGGACCTATGTTTGGCATTTTATTTTTTAAACCTTTTAGTCGGTTGTATATTGCGACGGCAAATTTACAACTAATCAGCATAGCTATGGAATACAGAAGCGTAAAAGGTATGAATGGATGGGGGCAACTGGGTATTTTACTTGTTTTTACAGGCGCAGGATTTATACTTGCCGGCCTTGTACAGCTGTCAATAGCATGGCAACTAATGCCAACTGGTTTGCCAATAGATAAAATGGGCGATGGCATGATGAAGGCCATGATGAAACCTGAAAACATTGGGTACTCAAGATTTGCCCAGGTTTCGGGCACTTTTTTACTGCTGTTTGTGCCGGCATACGCATACCTGCGCATTTGCCATGGAAAAAATAATTTCTGGCTGGGCTTTAATAAACACATCAATGCCGCACAAATTGTTTTAGGCTTCTTTCTAATTTTTTTAGCGAATATTATTGCAAACCCGCTGGCCGATTTTAGTAAGATGATTGTGCAGAATTACCCCGGCCTTAATGCAATGGGCATGCGTTTAGAAGCTGCTTACACCGAGCAGGTAATGGCCCTCAGCAATTTAAAAAGCTGGGGCGAATTTTTTATGGCACTCGTTATTATGGCGTTTTTTCCGGCCTTGTTTGAAGAGATATTTTTTAGAGGTGCCGTGCAGAATTTGCTGGAACGCTGGTGGAAGAAACCTTTGCTGGCGGTGCTGGTAACTTCGTTATTGTTCAGCTTTATTCACATGTCGGTTTTTTTATTTTTAAGCAGGGCATTGCTTGGTTTTGTGTTGGGGTTAATGTACCAGCGTAGTAAAAATTTATGGGTAAATATTGTGGCTCACTTTTTAAATAATACGGTTGCCGTTATCCAATTGTTCTGGATATCCAAACATGCACAAAAAATTGAGTTGGATAAATTAGATCCAAAACTGCCCTGGTGGGGCGCTTTAACTGCTCTGGCATTTGCTGTAGGTTTGTTTATTTTGTTTGAGAAAATTTCTAAAAAGAACCGCACACAAATTGCATTTGAAGAGCAGAATTTACTGGAGCACAGCGATATGCTGCACAATTTTCCTGAAAATAAAAACGTATAGCATTGGCACTAAACATCCCGACATTTAAAACAAGAGCCTTAACTGCACTGCTTTTTGTGGTGGTGATGCTTGTAGGCTTGCTGTGGAATTTCTGGAGTTTTTTGATTTTGTTTGCGGTAATACATTTTGGGTGCTGGTACGAGTTTGTAAAGCTGATGAAGAAAATTTATGGGGAGAAATATTTGAGATATTGTTTGTTTGGGTTGATATATATTACAATGCCTGTACTGATGCTGATTGATTTGAGCATTGAAATAAAATATGCAAATCCAAATTTAGGTGGTGCACATTTAGCAATGCCTGCCTGGATAGGAACTGTTTTTTCTTCAATAATCCCTAGCGGTATTATTTTTTCAATCTGGATAAATGATACCATGGCATATTTAGTCGGCTCTTTCATTGGTAAAACACCACTCACAAAAATATCCCCTAAAAAAACCTGGGAAGGAACTATTGGAGGCATAATGCTTTGTGTAATTACAATTGGTTTTTTATATCCAATAATAATTTCAAAGTTTTCAGATTCTGATATTAAAGGAGCTATCTGGTTTATCATTCCAGCCATCTGTGCCATTTTTGGAACTTTGGGAGATTTGTTAGAAAGCAAATTAAAACGCATGGCCAATGTAAAAGACAGCGGTAGTTTTATGCCCGGCCACGGTGGATTTTTAGACAGGTTTGATTCTTTACTGGTAGCAGTGCCATTTGTATGGCTCTATTTAAAATTGTTTGTATAAATAAGTTTCATAAAACTTTCAGTTATGAAAATTTACCGGATACTTTTTTCCACATTGTTATTTGTAGCCTGCAATAGCAGGCAAAATGAAACCAATGAGATAAATAAAAAAGATACTGCTGCATTACAGCCGCAAACAAATAGAACCGAAATAACAACACCTGCTTTTACCATATTGCCATTTGATAAAACCGAAACCACTTTTAAAGACAGCATTAAAGGCGCACTGGTAAAGGGCCTTAGCTGGCAGGATGCAGCAGGAGAGCACCGGGTTTTATTTACAGCCATACCGGTGCAATTAAACAAAAATGATTTGCAAAGTGCTGCTGTAAATGCATACTGTTTTATTAAGAATGTAAATGGCTGGAAAAAGAAATGGGAAGTAAAAGACAGAATTGATGCCTGCGAAACAGATGCCACCTGCGAATTTTTACCCAACTCTTTTACTATTACAGATAACGATGGTAACAATGCAGGAGAAGTAACTTTTTTATACAAACTCAGTTGCAGGGGTGATGTTGGCCCCGATGAAAAAAAACTAATCATGTACGAGGGCGTAAACAAATATGCCATACGTGGCACCACCGTTTTGCAGTATGCCGGTAGTAAACAAGGCGGCGATAAGAAAATTGATGCGTCTTTCAACAAAGCAGCCAAACCTTTGCTTGATTTTGCAAACAGCCAATGGGATAAATTTGGAACAACAAAATATTAACACTTAAACCTCCCCACTGGGCCCTGCGGGTAAACACCTAAACCCTAAACTCAAAACTGCTAACTCATAACTCTTTATATTTGCAGCTTAATATAAAAAAATGACCATACATCGTGAAGGATATAAAAGTATTGCAATTGGAACGTTGGTTTTTGGCGCCATTAACCTGGCAGTATTTTATTTTTTAAGTGCCTCTTTTATGTGGCTTTGTGCCATTATCTTTTTTATAACCCTTGGCGTATTGCTTTTTCTGGTTTCATTTTTTCGAATTCCAAACCGAACACTCACTATCAGCGACAATGCCATTGTAGCGCCAGCCGATGGTAAAGTGGTAGTGATCGAAGAAACAACCGATGTGGAATATTTTAAAGACAGAAGACTGCAGGTTTCTATTTTTATGAGCCCGGCTAATGTGCATGTAAACCGCAACCCAATTGATGGGGATGTGGTGTACAATCAGTACCACAAAGGTAAATTTTTGGTAGCGTGGCATCCCAAATCATCTACCGATAATGAGCGACACTCAGTTGTTATTAAAAATGGCAATACCGAGATACTGGTTAAGCAAATTGCCGGTGCTTTGGCCAAACGCATTGTAAATTATTTGCAGGTAGGCCAAAAGGTAAAACAAACCGAAGAAATGGGTTTTATTAAGTTTGGTAGCCGGGTTGACCTGCTTTTACCCATCGGCACCAAGGTAAATGTAGCGTTAAACGAGGTTGTAAAGGGAGGCGTAACCGTAATTGCAACTTTATAAAAATTAACAATTGGCAGTAGGATTGCTGCAATTTCTACCTTATTTTTACGTTTATAAGTTAAATCAATAAAAAATATAATCATGAAAAAAGTACTTTTATTAGCTACAGCGTTTATGTTTGTTACCGGTGTTGCATTAGCCGACAAAGGAAAAAAGAAGAAATGCGCAAAAGCTAAAACCAGTTGCAGCAAAGATGAAAAAGCAAAAGGCGGCTGCTGCAAAGACAAAGCTAAAACAACTGCCAGCATGTAATTGTTAGCTAAAACTTATTTAAAACCTTCCAAACCGGAAGGTTTTTTTATGCCCTAAATTTAAAATATAGATTCCAGTTGCTGTAAATGGGTAACAGTGTAAGTGGGTTTTATGTGGGGCACAGCTTGTATGTGGTTTACAAATATAGTGTCCATACCGGCATTCATGGCGCCTTGTATATCCGCCTCCAGGTTATCACCAATCATAATGCTTTGCGGCAAACTGGCATTTGCTTTCGCCATGGCAAAATCAAAAATTTCTTTTTTTGGCTTTAGGCTGTTGCTGCCTTCGGATGTTATTACGTGGATAAAATAGCCGCCCAGGCCGCTATTGTTTAATTTACTCCATTGTGTTTTTTCGAATCCGTTGGTAATTAAATGCAGGCCGTATTTTTTTTTGGTGAGGTAATTTAAAATTTCGATGGTGTGCGGAAACAGTATTTTTTTTGTAGGTAGTATCTCTAAAAACTGTCCGCTCATTTCTTTTGCCAAAGGTTCATCGGCAATTTTAAAATCCAGCATGGTACGCCACATGCGTTTCCATTTCAGGTCTTCGGAGTTTATTAAACCCTGGTGGTACCGCTCCCACAAAATTTCGTTGTGGTATAAATATTTTGGATAGAAATCTTCAAAATTAATTTTAATCCTTTCGTTCAGGTTTAAAAGTGTGTAAAGATCGGCCAGCGAAGCTTTGGCGTTGGCATCAAAATCCCAAAGGGTATGATCAAGGTCGAAAAAAAGGTGTTTGTATTTCATCAATAGAGAAAAGCTGTGGTGTAAATCCAGCAAGCTGCAAGCTAAATGTAAAATTTTAAAATCAGAAAATCAGTTTGCTTTAAGCTGGGTAATTACCTCTTCTTTTCTGCGGCGTGATATTTCAACTCTTGAACCGTCTGACATGGTAAGTATCCCGTCTGCTGTATAATTTGTAACGAACATTTTATTTACAATATGCGATTTATGTGTTCTGATAAATCCATGATTTCCCAGTATCTCTTCATATTCTCTTATGGTACGGGAAGTGAGCAGGGTGCTTTTATTAACGAAGAAAAATTTTGTGTAATTACTTTCACCTTCTAAACGGATTATTTCTTCGGGCTTATAAAAGAAGGTTCCTTGTGTAGTGGATAATGCCAGTTTAAAATCTTTTTTATCTTTTACATTTAAATTGTGCATAAAATTATTATACACAGGCTGGTTGCTTACCGTGCCGCTTTGCTTTTGGATAAAGCGGTTGAAAGAGTTTTGCAGTTCATCCGCATCAATAGGTTTTAATAAATAGTCCAGTGCACTAAACCGGATGGCTTCAATAGCATATTCATCATGTGCCGTTGTGAAAATGATATTGAAATTGATTTGAGGAATCTGTTTCAGCAATTCAAATCCACTCATCACCGGCATTTGAATATCTATAAATAAAAGTTGGGGCTGAAAACTTTTCAGCAGAAAAAGCCCTTCATGAGGATCATTGGTAGAATTAAGTTCTGTTATTTGCGGTAAATAATGCTGAATCATTAACGACAGTGTTTTAACGGCTGCCGCCTCATCATCTATTATAAGCGCTTTGATGCTGTTCATAATAATTTATTTCCGATAAATATTTTTAAAGTTACCTGTGTGCCCAGCACCATTCCATTTGCATCAGTAATATCTGTAATGGCTGCATCAAAAGGTTTATCGTATTGTTGCTGCAGCAATTGCAGCCGTTGCCCCACCATCAACATTCCTTTAGATTCATATCCGTTTTGGCTACCTCCGTTATTTTGTTTCAGTTTTGCAGATGCATCTCTTCCGATTCCATTATCACATATAGTGGCCAGCAGTATATCATCTGTATATAAATCGAAATGAATGTTCAGGTTTCTTTCGCCCTGCCTGGGCATTAACCCATGCCAGATAGCATTTTCAACAAAAGGCTGCATCATCATGGGAGGAATTTTAATTTCTGCAGGATCAATTTCGTCAGTCATATTTATAGCGTATGTAAAACTTTCTCCAAAACGAAGTTGTTCCAGTTGCAGGTAAGAATCCAGTATTTCAATTTCTTTTTCCAGTAAAATAAAATGCTGGTTGCTGTTGTGTAAAATTTCACGCTGCAATCTTGAGAATTTAGACAGGTATTTATTTGCTTCCACTACGTTGCCCTGTAAAATATATTGCTGAATACTGTTTAATGCGTTGAAAATAAAATGGGGGTTCATTTGTGTACGCAGGGCGGTAAGCTGCGAAGTAGCCAGGTCTTTATTCAGCTTTAGCACTTCTATTTCTTTTTCACGGTTTTGTTGCTGTGCTTCTATGGTATCAATTTTATCGGCTAGCATAGAGGCAATGGTGGTAAGTAACTGCAAATGCCTTTCGGTATAAAAATTTTTTGCAGAATGCTCGGTATTGATTGCACCTATGGCGTAGTTGTTTAATAAAACCGGTACACAAAGTTCACTCAGCATTATTTTACCATCTGCTGAAAAATATCTTTCGTCTAAAGAAGTATCATTAACCAGGATATGCTGTCCACTTTCAACAGCAGCCCCAACAATTCCTTTCCCTTTAGGTACATGATAAATATTTTTATCCATTTCGGTTTGCATAAAGCCTTTGATGCCATAACCGGCTTTTTGCAGCAACATTGTTTTTTCTTTATTCCATAAATAAATCATGCAGTCTTCAAAACCCAGTTTGCCAATCAGGTTTTTAGCCACATCCCATAATAGTTTGCCGGTATCATCATGCTGATGAATGGTAGCACTAAAAAAACCGGTTACCTTTTCTATTTCGAGCTGGTACCTGTAACCATTAAGTTTTGCCTGGGCTGCATCTTGGTATATATTTTTTATCAGTTGAGATGCCGCCACTACAAAAAAAATATTTTCTATCAGCAATGCGGCATAAAATACATTAAAACCTTTTGCGCCGGATGCTTTAAAAAGATACTCCTGCAAATTGGTGAGCAGTATCAGGATATAGAAAACAACGGAGCCTGCTGCAATCATTTTTTGAAAAGCAGTTTTATTCTTTTGCGCAAGGGCGGCAATTAAAATAAGCAGGCTGAGCAGGGTTACAGCTATAAAAATTGCAAGCCATATAAAAGAGTTAAAATACTGATCATTATTTGTAATTCGGGAATACAGTAAATACAAAAACTGAAAAAGCATAACTGCCAGCACTGCTTTACAAAGCAGGTTTGATATTTTATTTTTATAAAGCTGAAACACCCAGGCAAAAAATAAAAAATAAGTAAAGCCCCAAATGCTGCCAATCAATTCATCCAGCCAGGTGTTTTCCATGATGTTGGCCCCGGGGCCAAGACCGGCAATGCTTATTTTTTTACCCACAACCATTGCAATGGCTGTAAGCAGGTACAGCCCGTAAATACCAATTGTTTTATCTTTTGTAAAATACCATACATAGCCAATGAGAAAAACCAATACAACCAGGCTGCCTGCCAGCATGTTTAATGAGAGTAAAAATATATTTTCGGCAGTGCCCATTATGGTCTTAACGTTTTTGGTATGGCAATGTAGCAAATTTTATTGCAGGTTTCAGCAGCGTCAAAATCTGCTGTTATTACTGCTTTTGCAGCCTGTTTATAATTTGCTGCTGCTGTAAAACAAGGTTCTTTAAGGTTTCTATTTCTTTTTTTGTTTCGGTCATTTGCGTTTGCTGCTCTTTTACTGAGTTAATAAGCATATATATCATAGCGCTGTTATCTACCTGTAAATACGGTGTTCCATCTTTTGCTTTAATGGTTAAATCAGAAACCATATACGGAGAAACCTGCTGCAATTCCTGTGCAATAACACCTATGTATGTTTTTTGGGTATCGTAACCGGTTACTTCATTGTAATTAAAACGTACCGGGTTTATTTTAAGCAAAGAAGATAATCCATCTGAATAAGGTGTTACATTTTTTTTAAGCCTGCTGTCGGAGTAAGCAGCCCAGGTACCACCACCTGCTTTGGCAGCATCGCCATTTACAGATAATTTGTGGCTACCGGCAGTATTGGCACCTATTACTACATTGCCACTTTGATATTGAAGATACAGGGTGGCGGCAGCTCCATTGTTTCTTGCTAAAATTTCATTATCATCCATTACCAGGTTTGCAGCAGTTGCATCACCCATAAGTAAATAGCCCGATGTGGCTATTGCTACATTAGCATCTGTGCCGCCATCAATGTGTAATTTTGTATTAGGTGCGTTAATACCTATGCCAACATTGGTTCCTGAACTACCGAGTACTAAACTATTGCTTTGTGCTACCATTGCATTGGCACCAATAGCAGTTGCATTGGTAAGGTTTGCTCCAATAACATTTGCACCGGCACCTAAAGTAGTGTTTAAGCCTCCCGTGGTATTATTGTCGCCTGAAATTGATCCAATAAAAGTATTGCCAGTACCACTGTTATTACTGCCAGCAAACCACCCTATTGAAACCGAAGTATTTGGGTTGCCGATATTATTTGCAAAAGTACCAATAGATACATTACCTATACCTGTTGTATTGCCGCTGGCTGAGTAAGCACCCATGGCAGTATTACTAAAACCTGTTGTTGTACTGATTAAGGATGATACTCCCATAGCGGTATTATATCCGCCGTTAAACTGTGGTGTAGTAGGCGTTCCTGTACTACCGGCATTTAAGAGTGCATAACTTCCTACTGCTGTATTAAATTCACTAAAGCGGCTGTTACGGATGGCCTGATAACCAACACCTGTATTTAATTCTAAAAAATTGGTACTTAATGTATCGCTGTATAATGCTTCATAACCAATAGCTACTTTACCAGAGCCAGTTAAATTACTGAAAAGCGCTTTTGAACCAATCACAATATTTTGTGAGGCAAAATTGTTTTGATTAACTGCCGCCTGATACCCAATACCAATATTATCATCACCCCGATTGTTATATAGAGAAGAATCGCCAATAGCCACATTACGGGATGGCGCTGCGGTTATAAAACCATTAATTGAAGGGTTAACCATACCCATTGCCTGGTAACCTAATACAGCATTTTTACTGCCCCATGCGTTGCCATACATAGCAGCATATCCTACAATTGTATTTTCTATTCCGTACTGTGGAATGGATGCGCCGTTTGAATTTTGAGTGCCTGAAAATGCCCCTATTGCCGTATTTCCTGAGCGATTGTTGAAATACATGGACCGATAACCAATAGCTGTTGTATAACTGGCGGTATCGACTAATGTTGATGCATGTACCCCAACAGCCGTATTGTAACCACCGCTTGAATCGCTAAATAGCGCATAGTACCCAACAGCCGTATTATAATTTGCATTAGCAAGACTGTACATAGCTCCACTGCCTAAGGCTGTGTTATAAGAACCGCTGTCTGCTGCATAGTTGGTAAACGGGCCCCTATCGCCATAACCTGCAAAGGCACCGCCAAAAAAATTAAATTCCCCTGTTTGAAAACGCCCTGTATTACTGCCCACTCCTGTATTACGAAAACCGGTATAATTGTTTTGTAATGAAAAAGCACCCACTCCTGTATTATGTACTCCTACACTGTCGTCTGCCAAAGCAAAATAACCAATGGCAGTATTTTGTGAAGATCCTGTTCCTTCATGATTTGACAATGAAAGATTCCCGACTGCCGTATTTAAACTGGCCTGCCTGTTGGAACTGCCAGATGAGTAACCTAAAAAAACATTCTGAACTCCGGATATATTGTTTGTGCCTGCCTGGCTGCCGTAAAAACTGTTTTGTCCGCCGGTGGTATTATTGGTACCAGAAAGGTTCCCTATAAAAACATTATTTTGTCCGTTGGTTACCGATTTACCAGCCTTGTTGCCAATAAATACACCGGGTACCGTCGAGGTAATAGCTACGGCTGCTGAATCGCCAATGGAAATATGCCCGATGGTATTCAATAAATTACCGGCGTTTCTTCCAAAAGATATGGAGCTGCTTGCAGGATGAATTCTTCCATAACGAACATTATTCAACCTAAAATTTAATGGCTTGTTATCCCGATGCCCAATAAAACTGGTATCTGGTAAGCCGTTATTGCCGGCTGTTTTCCAGGCAATGGTATCGGCTACAACTGATGACAGCCAAAGCCAGCCCGTGCCGCTGTAATAATAAAACCCAATACTATCCGGTGCATTTTGAAAAACCAATAAACCCGTTGCCGGTGTGGCAATGGCGTTTTTTTGCAATTTGCTCATACGGGGAATGAGTAAACCCTTATCTATACTTTTTACATCCAGCAAAGCGCTTGCATTGGCGGCACTGCCATCTGTATTAATGGCAAAAGACTGACCCGTGGCATTTATTGCTGTAATGCTTAAAATAAGCACAAAGGCAATACGGTAAAAAATGTTTGTCATATCGGCGTATTTATTATTGGTTATACTGTTTATATTTTTTTTCAGACTGCCGCAATTTTATATTTTACTGTATAATTAATGCAACCTGTTTCAAACAGGGAAACGGGTTATCCAACGGCAAAAAGCGTTTATTTAATGGAGCTACATTATTGTTAATTATATTGGTAGTTTTGTCAAAACAGTACATATGAATGTAGTTATTACAGGCGCCTCAAAAGGAATTGGCAAAGCCATAGCCACAATTTTTGCTGCAAACGGCCACCATCTTTTTTTATGCAGCCGCAATGAAGCGGCTTTGTATAAAACGATGGAAGCATTGCAAACGCAATATCCCTCGGTTACCATAAAGGCAAAAGCATTTGATTTAAGTAAGCATGCAAAGGAATTTGGTAACTGGATTTTAGAATCGGGTATTGAAACAGATGTATTGGTAAACAATGCAGGTTTGTTTGAGCCGGGCAGTGTTTACAATGAACCCGAAGGATTATTGGAAAATCAAATGGCAACTAATTTGTACAGTGCTTATCATCTTACCAGAACCTTGTTACCGGGTATGATGAAAAGGCATGCTTCAACAGGCTCAGCAGGCCATGTTTTCAACATTTGTTCTATAGCATCTTTACATGCGTATAAAAATGGCGGAGCATACAGCATCAGCAAATTTGCCATGAGTGGGTTTAGCAAAAATTTACGGGAAGAAATGAAGGAGCATGGTATAAAAGTTACAGCCGTTTATCCCGGAGCTGTGTTAACTGATGCATGGGGTAATTATGATAACAGTACACACCGGATTATGGAAGTCGGCGATATTGCAAAAATGGTGTACGCAGCATCGCAGCTAAGTGCGGGTGCATGTGTGGAAGAAATTATTTTGAGGCCACAGTTGGGTGATTTGTAGTATAAAAGAATTATCCCACAGGCGCTAAGTGCACCAAGGGAAATTCTGCGTTCATCATTACAGCTTTGTGAGAAATAAAAAAAGAGCTTAAAAGGTTTAACAATTAATTTCAACCATTTATACTTTTGGGTTTAAGTTAGCAAACTCCAATCCGTTATTTTTGTTACGTGAATATGCAACCTGTTTTACAAAAAATAATCTTACTGCTTTTTTTATTCAATGGGTATGTTGCAAATGCCCAGATAAAATTTTCTGCCAGTTTAACACCAACTGAAATTGGTAAAGATGAATATACCCAGTTAAAGCTGATGGTTGAAAATGCAAATGAAGTGCAGCAGATAGTTCCACCCAATCTTCGCAACTTTAATATCATCAGCGGCCCCAATCAGGAGAGCGGCATGACGATGGTTAATGGCGTGGTAAAAAAATACATTGCCCTAAGTTTTATTTTAAAACCCAAAGCAACAGGCAGCTTTACCATTATGCCGGCAAAGGCTAAGGCCGATGCCGGCGATTACACCAGTAACCCGGTAAAATTAAAAGTTACCACTCAAGTTACCGGCAACAATGCAGCAAATAATTTTAATGCACCCTTTGCTGGTATGGATCCGTTTGCACAGCCTGCGCCACGAGCCGCCTACAACGATTTTATTTTACGCAAGGGCGAAAACCCCGCCGATAAAATAAAAAGAAACATGTTTGTAAGGCTGGAAGTGGATAAAAAATCAGCCTATGTAGGGGAGGCGGTTGTTGCTACTTATAAATTATACACCCGGTTAAAGAGCGAAAGTAATATGGTTAAAAACCCATCGTTCAATGGTTTTTCTGTGCTGGATATGCAGCAGCCCAATGATATGAGTTACCATAGAGAAAAATCGGAAGGGCGTGAGTACAATGTATATACCATTCGTAAAGTGCAGCTTTATCCGTTGCTAACCGGCGAGCTGGAATTGGGCATTGCAGAAATAGAAAACAATGTACAGTTTATCAGGGCCGAATATCTGAACCAGCAGGGTGGTTTATTTGAAGATTTTGTAAATGCTGGCATACCCGCCGAGGGAGTGGACATACAAAAAATTACTTTGCAGAGCAAGCCAATAAATATTTTGGTTAAGCCTTTGCCCGAGGCTGCAAAGCCTGCATCTTTTAAAGGAGCCGTAGGTAATTTTAGTATTGAAGCAAGGGTTGAAAAAAATAATTTTAGTACAGATGATGATGGTAAAATGGCTATCATCATTGCCGGCGAAGGAAACCTGCAGATGATTAATGCGCCTGAAATAGCCTGGCCGCAAGGCATTGAGGCATTTGACTCAAAAGCAACAGACGATTTGTACAAAGGTACCGTACCGGTAAGCGGAAGAAAAATATTTGAATTTCCTTTCACAGTTTCAAAACCGGGCAACTATATTTTACCTGCAGTTGAGTTTAGCTATTTTAATATTAAAGAAGCAAAATATAGAACGGTTACTACCAAACCAATTGAAATTACAGTAACCAAAGGAACGGGTAAACCTAAAACGGTTTTGGCTCAGCCAATTACAAAAAGTAAAGATAACCTGCTTACAAAATTTTTCAGCAACCGGTTAAGGGTGGTAAGCTTAGTTGCTATGCTGATAATTATTGGGTTGATTGTTTGGCTTAAACGTGATGCCAAAAAAGAGAAGCAGGTACTTGCTGACACACAAGCAGCCGAAACAATTATTGAAAATGAAAATCAAGTTGATGAAATTTTAACCGAACAACAAAACCCTTTAGCCAATGCAGTAGAAAGCCTGCAACGCAATGATGCTGCATTATTTTATACCCAACTGAATTTTGAATTAAAAAATTACCTGTCGAAAAAACTTGGAGTGCCTGCTGAAGAACTTAACAGAAAAAATATTGCCGGGCAACTGGATGCAAAAGGCATCAGTATTGAAACATCAGCAGAACTTGAAAAACTGATTGATGAAATTGAATGGCAATTGTACACTCCATTTGCTGATAAAGAAAAAATGAAAATTATGTACGACAAGGCAAATGAGCTGATTCAATTGATGAATACTTACCGCAGTTAAGCGATAGTGAATTTATACCCAACCCCTCTTACGGAATAAAAATATTTTGGGTCACGGCTGTCTTCTTCAAAATATTTTCGAAAGTTTAAAATAAAATTATCAATGGTACGGGTTGTGGGGTAAACATTGTAACCCCAAACAACCTGTAAAATTTTTTCACGGGTTACCACTTCGTTTTTATTTTCAATCAGCAGTTTCAGCAGCATGATCTCTTTTTTGGTGAGTGTTACTTTTTCGCCACTTCTGGTAATTGCTTCGGATGCTTTAAAATCAATTTTATTTTTACCAAAATCGTACACATCCGGTATGGGTTCTTTACTACTGAGGCGTTCGCTTTTTTTGATGAGGTTGTTTACACGTATCAGCAGTTCCTCCAGGTTAAAAGGTTTTGTAAGATAATCATCGGCTCCTTTTTTTAGGCCCAAAACCCTGTCGGCACTGCTGTTTTTAGCACTCAGTATCAGTATCGGAATATCGGGATTGCTAAGCCTGATGGTTTCGCAAACGGTAATGCCATCAATTTCGGGCAGCATCACATCCAGTATAATCAGATTAAAATATTCTTTTTGTACAGCCTCTAATGCTTCTGCACCATCGTAAGCGCCGGTAATTTCATAACCTTCCAGCTCCAGGTTCAGCTTCAGGGCTTCCTGTAAATTCTCTTCATCTTCAACCAGTAATATGGAAAACTTTTTATCGGGCATTTTCGGGTTATGTTTTTTCTATGGATGAATTTAAAATAACTGTAAAATTAGCACCGGATGGGTTATTGTCTGTCACAGAAATGTTTGCATTGTGCTGGCCGGCTATTTTTTTACAAAGATAAAGCCCCAAACCCGTTCCTTTGGCTCCTTTGGTTGCAGCATTACCTACGCGGTAAAACTTGCTGAATATTTTATCTTTTTCTGCTGCTGCAATGCCTTTGCCGTAATCTGAAACCCGAAAAAATATTTTATTGTTTTCTTCAGATAAGGAAACACTTACCAATTCTTTTGCACCGTATTTTATAGCATTGTCAATTAAATTGTTTGCAAGTATCTGTAGCAACAGCCTGTCGCCGCTTATAAAAATATCGGGCTTAATAGCAGTTTTTATTTTTTGTTGTGGATATCGGGTAATAAAATCCTGTACACAATTGCTGATGAGTTCGCTGATATTTGTTTCTTCGTTGGTAAGGCGGTAGCCGCCTGCCTCCATTTGAGATGAGAGGAGCATGTTGTTGCAAAGTGCATTCAGCCGGTTGGTTTCCTGCAGTGTGGTTTGTATAAGCCGCTGCTGTTGCGGCTCATCAAGTTTTCTTTTCTGCATGGTTTCCAGATTTAATTTGGCAACCGAAATCGGGGTTTTTAATTCATGCGTAATGGCAATCATAAAATTCTGTTGCTGCTGGCTTATGCGAAGCTCACGCCGCACTGCCCTAAAAACAAAAATGGCACCGGCAACAATCAGCAATAAAAAAGTTACACCCTCGCCTAGGTATTGTGCGTATTTTCTTTTTTCTAAAGCTTTTATCTCATTATATTTTGCCTGGTAATTTTTATCACTTGGTTGCACCTGTTCCATCTCATACTTCGTCATCAGTTTATTTTGCCTGTTAAGGGCAATAAACCACCATATTAATGCCGCAAGTATATAAGCCAGTAAAAACCAGAAAATGATAAATATGGAGCGGAGTTTTTTTTGTTTGGATGGCATAAGTGATATTGGGCAAAGATAGGATGTATAAATTTATTGCATGCTCACCCTATTTCTCTTACAACATAGGCCAGCAAAGATTGGCGAAATAAAAAGAATTAGATCATCGGGCCTAAAAACTTATGTCCATTAAAATGAACTAAATGATCAGGGTTATCGGCCGTCCATACTTCAGATTCCCAACCAATATCAGTTACATTTTTTTTAAACTCAGTTTTTGATATGAATGCAGTTATAAAAATTAATCCAGCCTTACATTTCTTTAAACCCTTTTTCAATTCAAATATTCTTTCTTCGCTCATAGGTCCCGAGCTGTAAAAAGCTTCAATAAGATAAAGCCAGTTTTTATTTTTGTTATATGCAACTACATCGGGAAGATAGTCGTGCGTAAGTTCAAAAAAGCCAAGCTTTAAAAGCTTCTTATCTTCCCTTATAAGATATTTATTTGTGGTATCGCCAATGTATAATATCTCACAACCATCACCAAACCTGGGTAAAAATTCTTCTATTATTTCTCTTTGTAATTGATTATGACCTCCCTGTGATAATTCAATTGATTTTCCGCCAGGTAATTGAACAGGTATTTTAGCAATGTCTCTTTTTCTTTTCAATATATCCTCTAATGAAGGTCTGTTTTTATTGAAAAGTTTTAGTTTAATAATCCAGTCTTTGGTTCCATAAGAATTTATAAGTGTTTTAAAATCATTGCTTAAAGCATAGCCTCTGGTTGGGTCGTTGGTTGCCGCATTTGGGTTATCGGCACTATTTAATATTAAGTCGGCTAGGACCAATAACTTTAAATGTTTACGTCTCATATCATCATAAGAACCAGGTGATATATTTTCTTCATAATTAGCGTTTATGAATTTTATAATGTCTCTGGTCTTCAGATGCCTGCTTTCCTTTTGTCCCTTTGCATCTTTCCACGATTTGGTTACACCTGCTACAGCTAAAAATGCCATAGCCATACTTTGAAGAGCTTTAGGTGTTTTTTTCTCGAATGGGATACCAACATTTTCTAAAATATCAAGTGCTTCATTGATTAAATTTTTTAGAAAATCAGGTTTGGTATTCTTAATATTAAGATTTTTCATTTGCAGATTAAAATAGAGTGAGTTCATGATTAGGTTTCAAATCATGTTCTATGATTTCATCAGCCGTATATAACTGTTCTGTTTGATAACATTCTTTTAAAGCAATCGCTAATTGATATGCTAGCAAGGGAGGAACTGCATTGCCGATCTGATTGTATTGCTGTGTTTCATTTCCCGAAAATTTAAACCAATCAGGAAAGCTTTGTAAACGGGCACCTTCTTTGTGAAGTAACCTACGCCTTCTCCCATCCTCTAATTTCACTCTCTGCATATCACCTGTTGCACCTGCAAGGTTTCTACAAGTGAGTGTACGGGCAGGTCTATCAGGATATAAATCTCTTGGGTTAATACAATCGGAAGCTTTTTCGTATTTGGCAACATATTTATCCATTGAAGCTGTGAGGAATTTACTCTCTTGCGGAGCTGTGTACATAATATCTCCAATAGCATCTTGTACAGTTGTTTTCTTCGCATGCTGTTTTGGAAAATTGAATTTTGCACGGTGTCCAAAAACAAATAAGCGTTCTCTATTTTGCGGAACTCCATAGTTAACGGCATTTAAAAGTTTAAAATCTATTAAATAACCAAGCTTTCTTAATTCCTCAATTACCAATTCAAAATACCATTTATTGGAATAGAGTAAACCCCTAACATTTTCAAACATGAATACTTTAGGTTGAAGTTTTTTTACTGCATCAATAAAAATCGGAAATCCATCTCTTGCATCTTCAATTCCTCTTTGGTGGCCGCCTACACTAAATGGTTGGCATGGAGGACCGCCAATAATTATTTCGGCCTGCGGGTAATCAAAATCCAAGTCAAGTTTTATAGCATGGCAATCGCCATTTAAATTTTGCCTGTATGTTTCTGCTGCAGCTTCGTTCATTTCGTAGCCTACTGTTTTATATCCTACAGCTTCAAAACCTAATGACAAACCTCCGCAACCTGCAAAAAGGTCAAGTACAATTTCCTTTTCTGTAATACGGGGCTTTAAAGTTTTATTTATGTAGTTTATATAGTTCATTAGTATTTTCAAAAATACTTCAAATAAATTGAAATAATAGTGCACATATTCTCTTTATAATTCTACGCTTTGATAAAAGTTCCCAAGAGATATGCCGTACAAGTGAGTGACACAACGATGATGCCATGAAATACAAATGCTTGTCCAAAAAAAATCCCTCAACTCAATTCCGCACATCCAAACCCCAGCTCAGCTTGTTACGCAGCGTTTGTAAAAAATTATTTTCGTTAAGGCGGATGAGGTTTATGCCGAAACTTTCTTTGCGTACTGCCAGTTGAATATCTTTGGTAACTATTTCACGCCGGCTATCTAAGGTGCATAAAAAACCATCGGTGCGGCCCTCTACTTCAAAAGAAACAATGGTATTATCGGGGATAATAATGGGGCGAATATTTAAGTTGTGCGGCGATACAGGTGTAATTACAAAACTACCACTATCCGGAAAAACAACCGGGCCGTTGCAGCTTAATGAGTAACCGGTACTGCCTGTTGGTGTTGCCACAATTAAACCATCGGCCCAATAAGTATTTAAAAACTCACCATTTAAATAGGTGTGTATTTTTATCATGGGCGATGAATCTTTTTTATGCAGCGTAAACTCATTGAGCGCATAAGGTGCATCGCCAAAAAGCGGCACATCAGAATCTAAATGCAGCAGCGTTCTTTTATCTACAATGTAGGTGCGGTTAACAAGGGCTTCAACCGCAGGTATCAGATCTTCTTTACCAATATTTGCTAAAAAACCCAGGCGGCCATAATTAATGCCCACAACGGGTATGCCGCTGTTTTTTACCAGGGTAACGGTATCCAACATGGTGCCATCACCACCCAAACTGATGATGAAATCTATATTCTTATCCAGATCTTCGGATGAATTGAAAGTTGAATATTTTGCTTTGGCATTGATGGAAGAATAAAACTGGTTGAAAAAATCCTGGTAAAAAACAAGTTCTACACCACTCAATGCAAGTTCATCAAGCAATTGAATAATATCCTGGTGCTGGTTATTTTCTATACCACGACTGTAGATGGCAATTTTCATGTGCCTCAGCTCTGCCAGTCCCCGTAGTGTTTGAATTTTTGATGTCAAAATTAAAAACCAGATTGATTGTGTAAAAATAAACCGTTTTTGCCTAATTGATTAAAACTGTACTCAAACTTAAGGTTTATATCGTACAAGGTAAGAATATCTATACCAAAACCACCCGAATACAACAATCGGTTGTTGAGGTAAGTATCATATTTTGGTTTGGTATAAGCGTATCCAAAATCGGCATAGGTTTTTGCAAAAATGCTGATGGGGATTTTTGTAAATACTTTAGGAAACAACCGAAAAGGAATATTAAAGGCAATCAGCTTTTTTTTGATTGTTGATTTTACCAGTGCAGTTGCTACGCCATCAATCACATAATACTCCAGCCCACGTAAATAAGTTTCGCCATAGCCAAGCCCACGCTGGTTTATGTAAGCCTGATCAAGAGGAAGTTTTATGCTGCCGCCAACCTGGATAATGCTGTACCATTTTTTACCAAGATCAACATACTTGTTTAAACCAGCTTCAATCATAAACATATTTATGCCGCCGGTAAAACCCAATCCTCTTTTTTGTAACGAAACAAAATATGTTTTGCCTTTTAAAGGGTACGATCCATTATCAACATTTGCATATTGAAGGCGATAATTTATATCGAAAATATTTTTTGAAGTCACAGAATCTTTAAAATAATTTGGATTGTTTTTACTGGTAATTGCAGAGTCGGCAATTTTTATGTAGCTGTAAGCTGCGGTAAAAATATGCTTTGTAAAAAAGCCTCTGCGGATTGTATAGCCGGCATTTATATACCAGCTTTTGTAAACAAAGTCGGCTTTTGCTTTTGTTGCAGAGTCGGATGGGTAGAACAACAGCGAATCGTTGCTGTTTGTTTTAATTGCCAGTTCTCTTTTTTGTAAATAACCGGCACCAATAGTAAAACCTTCAGTAAGTTTTTTATTGCTGTAAGGTGCCGTATAACTGAAAGAAATATTTTTGGTATATCCGTTAATAAAATAAATACGTAACTGATCTCTGCGGCCGCTAAGATTATAATGCACAAACTTTATTCCGTAATTAACCCGGCTAAAACTTGCTTTGTAGGTTTTGTACCATTCGTTAAAATTACGGTCAACCCATTTAAATTGTGGCACCGGGTAAAGATACCAACGCTCTAAAACAAGTACCTGTACATTTATATTACTGGCATCGAGAGCTGTTACTTCAAAAGTAACATCATTAAAGAGGGTAGTGTTGTAAACTTGTATCCTGGCTTGTTCCAGCTCTTTATATAAATCGGTTAGTAAAATGGAATCGCCTTTTTTAAACTGAATCTCCCGGTAAACAATATATACTTTGGTTTTTTTTGTGCCAGATACTTCAAGATTTTTTATGCAAACTTTGTTACCGGTATTTGCGGATAATAAAGCGGTATCCCTAAAACTAAAATTGGGTGTTTTTGATTTTTGAGCAAAACAACTTACCGGTAAAAGCAGGATGATGCAACAGTAAATTATTTTTTTCAACTCATTCATTAAATGTCCAGGTAATTCATCAGGTGGCGGTAATTACTGTGAATTTCATTTTCAAAATTCTCGTTACCAAAATAATAAATAACATCGTACTCATACCTTTCAAAAGTTGATACGATTGCTGCTATTTCTTTTTTGTTGATGTGCAGGGTAACAGTAAGCATACCGGTTTCGGCATGTACGGTTGTATTTAAATGCAGGATGGTGGCGTCGTTACTTTCAACAATGCGGCTTATTTCTGAAATGGCAAACTGGCTGCGTTCCATTTCTAAAACTATTATGCCGCCAATTTCGTTGGTGCCGGCAAAATTGCCAAGGGTTTTTAAAAGATCAGTGGTGGTAATTACTCCCACTAAATCGTTCTCATCATTAATTACCGGTACCACAGTTGTATCAAACTGGTTGCTGCAGGTAACGGCATTTAAAAAATGCTCGTTATCATGCACGGCTGCTTTTATAAAAAACTCCTGCAGCAGTTCCATAGGCATTTTGGGTTGCTCCTGGTCAAGCAGATCATCTTCGCTGATGAGGCCCAGAAATTTTTCGTCTTCCACCACCGGTAAATGCGTTACCCTAAAATCGCTGACAAGGCGCAACGCCTTGCTCACGCTATCTTTAAGCTGAAGCCGGGGAATATTGTTGTTTATAAGATCGATGGTTAACATATAACTGATTTAGGTTAGTAACAGCTATTGCAATAAACGTAAAACTGATGCGTAAAGTATAATGCCGGGCTCAATTAACATTGCATTAATAGTAAGAGCAATATAGCAAGCCGTGCGCTGTATGTTTAATGACAAATATTTTTGCTAAACCGTTGCAGCAGGCGTTTTTAATTTTGTAAGAAAAGCACCCAGCAGCCTGTTAAACTCTTCTGGTACTTCCATCATGGGTGCATGGCCGCATTTATCAACAAAATGCAGTTCGCTGGTTGGCATCAGCCGGTGAAATTCTTTGGCAACAAACGGCGGTGTAATGGTATCGTTGTTTCCCCAAATTAGGCAGGCCGGTTGTTTAATCTGGTTCAGCTCTTCGCCCAAATTATTGCGTATGGCACTTTTTGCCAGTGCAATAATTTTTATAACCTTCATCCGGTTGTTGGTAATTTCAAAAACTTCGTTCACCAGTTCATCAGTTGCCATGGCAGGATCGTAAAAAGTAAGTTCGGTTTTTTTACGGATGTAATCTTTATCGCCACGTTTGGGATATGTATCGCCCATACCGTTTTCAAACAAACCAGAGCTACCGGTTAATGTGATGGATTTAATACGTTCCGGATTTTTTAAAACATGCACCAGTGCTACATGGCCGCCGAGTGAGTTACCCAACAGGTGTATATTATTTAAATTCCGATGCTCAATAAAGCGGTGTACAAATTTTTGCAGTCCGCCAACAGATGTATGCAGCAGGTCCAGTTCCAGCAAAGGCAGCAGCGGCACGATTACTGTGTTTGTTTTGCGAAAGTGCTCAATCAGAAACTGAAAGTTGCTTAGTGCACCAAATAAACCATGCAGCAGCAATAAAGGTTCGCCTTCGCCCTCTTGTATAAATTTAAATTTTCCGTCTATTTTTATTTCGTAACTCATCCGTAATTGCAAATTGTTTAATATAAACCGCTATCTCAATCTTTAAGTTATGAAAAGCTGATCAGGGCTAAAATTACGGTAAATAAGATAATGGTTGAAATTAATGCTGAATTTTGTTTGATACTGAATTAAAAAAGTCGCCCAGTTCAATAAACATATCTTTAAAAACCGGTATCAGCCTGCCAAAATTATCCATTACTATCGGCCCCCAGGGTTGTATAAAATGATAGGTTTGCGAATTTTTTATAGCTTCTGGTTGCAATAACTGCAATTTTTCGGCATAAAAAATAAAAATGCTGAGTATTATCAGGTAAAGAGCAGCATATAAAAAAATGCCGCCAATGCGGTTAAGCCAGCCAAGCATTACTGCCTGAAAAGTTTTTTCAATTAATCTGGCGCCCAGCCTTATCAGTATTACCACCACAAAAAATACAATTGCAAATGCTATAAATGGCAGCCATTTGGCCGAAACACTGATACTGTCTTTTAAATAACCGGCCACTGCAGTAGATAATTTTAAGGCCGCTGCCAAACCAATTATAAATGCAATGATAGAGAAAACGGCAACAATGAGCCCTTTTTGATAACCTTTTATTATGGCTAAAATGATGAGAGCGGCAAAAGTAAAATCTATCAGCATTTTTTTAAATTAGGAATTAGGAATGTAGAATTAGGAATGTTTTTTAATTAAAGCAAATTTTATCTTACAAAGCACTGTTAATTCCTAATTCCTCATTCGTAATTCCTAATTTCCAGCAAGTAGTTCTTTAACAATACCACTGATCATTTTTCCATCGGCTTTACCGGCTAATTGTTTGCTGGCAATGCCCATTACTTTGCCCATATCTGCCGGCGAAGTGGCACCCGTTTCAGCGATGATACTTTTTATTATTTCTTTCAGTTCCGCTTCATCTAATTGTTTGGGTAAAAATTTTTCAATTACCGCCATCTCTTCTCTTTCTTTTGCTGCCAGATCTTCACGGCCCTGTTTTTCAAAAATCTCCAGCGAATCTCTGCGCTGCTTCATCATCTTTTGTAAAAATTTTTGTTCGGTGGCTTCATCAATTTCGCCTGCAGCACCGGGTTCGGTTTTGGCTTTAATTATCTCAGCCTTAATACCACGCAAAGCACGTAAAACGCCTTCGTTCTTGGCTTTCATGGCCTCTTTCATTTCGGTCATTATCTGTTGTTCTAAACTCATGGTTGTAATTTTTATTTTGGTTTTAAAATTAGGGGAGTAGCTGCAAGCTACAAGGGAGAAGTTTTTGTTTAATAATATTTTTATTTTTCTCTGGCAGCATAAATAATAATCATACCTTCAAAAATTTGCCCCTTGTAACTATTCCCCTTGTAGCTATTTCTGTTCTTTCAATTGTATTGCTCTGAATTTATCAAAAAACTCCTTGGCAAATTTTTTCATATCGTCACTTATTTCCTGCTGCTGTGTTGCACGTTTAAAAGTATCGGCCATGCTCATCAGCATCTGGTAATAAAAGTCGGCCATTTCATCTACCATCATATCCTTAGTCCAAAGGTCAATACGCATGGCTGTTTTATCGGCACCATCCCAAAAAGCAATGCTCATGGCTTTGGCTTTTTGCACCATGTTGGCTGTGCTGTCGGTTGCGGTCCAGTTTATTTGTTCTGGTACTTTGTTGGGGTCAAGCAGTACGTCAATTTTTATTGTAGATTGATTCATTGTAATTAGCTGATTTGATAATTAGCTAATGTGCTAATTATTGTGCGAAGTTAACTGCTTTATGAAAAAGTAGCCTATTGCAAATTTAGAAAATTAGCAAATCAGCACATTAACTAATTAGCACATTCATTAGCAAATCTGCATTTTTATCCAATTGATATTGCCGCATCAGTTCAATACCGGCTTTTACAAGCTCTTTTGCTTTGTCTTCATCTTTAAAAACAAGCATCATTTTTTGGGCAATTTCTTCAAAATTTTCGGAATTGAAATATAGGGCCGCTTCGCCAAAAACAGATCGTAACGAGCCTGAATCAGATATTATAAGCGGAACATTGCATTGCAACGCCTGTAAAGCCGGCAATGCAATATCATCGTATAAAACAGGGTGAACCATGGCATAAGCCGATGCAGTTATTTTCGCCATTTCTTCATTATCAAAATCTTCCAGCAGTTTCACTTCGTTTCTTAATTTGTATGTTTTAAATGCTGTTTTAAAGGCTTCATCTGTATTGCCGGTAATCAAAAGCAGCATGCTGCTTTTTTGCCTTTTTTTAAAGAAAGAAAATGCTTTAAGCAGGTTTATAAGATTGCTGTTTGCACTGCATAAAAAATAAGCTTTGCCTTCGGTATATTTTTCTTTGATGATTTCCTGCTGCTCCCAATTAAGCGGTTTAAAAATTTCATCAACAGATGGATGAACAATGGCAATATCATTCGAAGCAATTTTATAAGTATCAGCAATTAGTTTTTTTGAGTGTGCCGAAACCGTTGCAATGGTTTTGGCTTTTGCTAAAAATGTAGCCGTATTTTTTTTATAAAACCTGGCTTGTAATTTTTTATTGTGTTGAGATGATTGCAAAAAACTACAATCGTTTATCAATAAACATTGCGGTATTTTGGTACGGAGAGCGCAAATACCTTCCATACTTAAAAAAACATCTGCTTTGTATTTACGTAGTAAGGCCGGTATTTTATAGTTGAACCAGTATTGCAAACGCAGGCTATTGCTGGTTTTTGGGCCGATGATTATTGGCTGTACGTTTTCAGAAAAAATTATAGTTTCATCATACGCCGAATCAAAAATAAAAATAAACTGATGCTGCGGATTTTTTTTGGTAAGCTGATGCAATAAGGTAAACATGAAATCGGGGTAACCTTGCGGCTGCATTTTTTTATCTAACCGGGTATTAACAGCAATGATCATGTAAATAAAATAAGAGAAGATGAAAAATTGATAGAACTGCCAGTGTACTAGTAAGATTGTCAGGATGAGCCTGTCGAACCCGGGTTGCTATTATAACCGCCCTCGACAAGGTGCTATTGACAAGTATTTTAAAAGGCTAATAAACAATTTTTTACAAAATTGAATTTAGCCGCAAAGGCTCGAAGGCACTAAGGAAAAATGCGTAGCATTTTTTATACTTCGTGCTTTTGGCCCTTTGTGGCTAACAGTTTTTCAGCGCAGCTGAAAAAAAGATTCTTCTTGTCATTTGCAAAGAGCTTAAATTATTCTTTTATCCGCAGGATGCTGCGCATGAGTGCCACAGCCTGACAGCTTTATTATTTTAAAACCTTCAGCTTAACCATTTCAATTCGGGTATCGCTCACATTCATAATATCAATTTCGTAGTTGCCTATAATTATATGGTCTTTTAATTTGGGTATCTGCTCGTGGTTTTTAATTATGTAGCCAGATAGTGTTTCTGTTTCTTCATCATCCGGAAAAACCAGTTTATATTTTTCTGTTATCAGATCCAGTTCCATCCTGCCGCTAAAAATAAATTCATTGGCCGATAATTGCTTATCAACAAACTCTTCGGTATCGTATTCATCCTGAATTTCACCAAAAATTTCTTCCAGCAAATCTTCCATGGTTACAATGCCTGCTGTGCCGCCAAACTCATCAATAACCCAGGCAATTGATTTTCGCTCTTTGCTGAATTTATTCATCAGGTCGGTGGCGTTCATGCTTTCGGGCACAGTTGGTATGGGCAATAAAATTTCGTTAACAGTTGCCGGGTGTTTAAACAGATCAAGCTGGTGAATGTAGCCGGTAATGCTGTCAATGTTTTCATCATAAACAACCAGCTTACTCAGTTTAGTGCTGATAAATTTTGCCTTTACTTCTTCAACAGATGCTTTAATACTCACTGCCTCAATTTCTTTACGTGGTATCAAACATTCTCTTAATCTTGTTTCGCTTAGTGATAAGGCATTTTCAAATAGCTCTTTGTTCAGTTCGCTGCTGTCTTCCTGCTCATGACTTTTACTCTGCTGTATAAAATTCTCCAGATCAACCTTGCTGAACATGTCTTTTTTGTTATGAATTTTTACATTGAGTATGTATTTTAAAATCCACTCGGCTGTGTTTACAAAATAAATACCGATGGATGAAAACAGCCAGTAAAAAAACTGAACAATATTGCTGATGAATGTTGAGCTGAGTATGCTGCTGTTACGTGCCTTAAAAAAAGCTTTAAATAAAAACTCTACAAAAAGTACAATTAAGGTAGAAAGAATAGTTTCTACAAAAAGTTTTATATAGTCAACCCAATTGTTGGCAGATGACGGCAGGTTAGATTTTATCCATAACCAGATTGGCGATAACATATCTACTACCAGTAAACCATACACCACAAAAACCAGGTTAATGCCAACGAGTGTAGTGCCTATAAAACGGGCGGGCCTGTCGGCATAAAAGCCCCATACTTTTCCGCTTTTGGTGCCCTGCTTGCGGTTAAGTTCAATTGATAGTTTGTTGGCAGAGATGAAGGCGATTTCTATACCGGCAAAAAAACCAATCAGCAGTAGCGAAGCAATAATTGCAATGGGCGTTATCCAATCCATAGTATAAAAATAAGAAAGAGTTTTTAAACGGATTTTATTGTTTGATAAACTCAGCCACAATCTTTTCCGCTTCTGTACAGGCACGCTGGAGTTCATCGTTTGTTATCAGTTTATTAAACTGATCTTTAAATGAAAGTTCGTAAGCCGCTTTGTTAACTCTTGCAGCTAAAGATTCTGCTGTTTCGGTACCGCGACTTTCTAATCTTTTTTTTAATTCATCAACCGAAGGAGTTTGTATAAAAAGACTGAGCGAACTTTGCGGATATTGCTGCTGCACATGTATAGCGCCTTTTACATCAATATCCAATACCGGAATTTTATTTTGCTGCCAGATACGATCCAGCTCGGCTTTTAAAGTGCCGTAATATTTTCCTTCGTAAACCATTTCCCACTCTACAAATTCGTTGTGCTGTATTTTATTTTTAAATTCTTCTGTGCTTATAAAATGATAATCTATTCCATCTTTTTCTGTACCTCTCGGGTTACGGGTGGCTGCCGAAATGGAAAATGCCAGCTGCGGAAAAGTCTTCATCAGGTAACGGGTGATGGATGTTTTGCCTGCACCGGATGGCGCTGTAATGATGATGATTTTATTATCCATGTGCAAAGAAAGTATTTTTATTTTGGATTTTGAACCACATAGAATTTAGAAAACATAGGAGAACACACAGGCCTGTGTATTATCTATGTAGCTATCTATGTGGTTCAAGTTCTAATTTTTAATGCGGCCTGAAATGCAGCACCACATTTGTATTTTCTGCATTGCCAGCCAATACCAGTTCATCTGCCGTTAACGTTTTAATAATATACCGGTTGCTGCTGATTTTTGATTGGGGTGTGCAGATCATGATCTTATCATTTTCCAGCAACTCATATTTACCCTGTACGGTAACACGTTCGTTGATGGCACATTCGTACCGCATATTATTTTTAAAGGTCCAGTTTATGGATTGCATCAGGGCTTTAATTACTTCTGAATCTGCAGAATCTTTTGCCGAAAGCATTTTTGCATTGGGCGCAACAATATTTTCTACCTGCACACAATCCCATTTTTTTGTTAGCAGCATAACGGTATTGTTGCGACAGGCGCTGAAAAAAATGCAAAAAAGTATTAAAAATGATAGCGTTCTTATTAAATGCATAGGATAAGATTATTTTTTTGTTATGGCATTTATAATCTCGTAATAATTGTCATTTTTATTCACCTGTTTCCCGTTTTTAAATTCAGCAATCAATTCAAGAGAAACGGTATTATCAAATATGAAAGCCCTGTCACATTTTTTTATCGCATCGGGTAATAGTGCCAGACTTCTGTAAAATCTATCAATCGTTTTTTTACTATTCACATTATGTCCGCCTTTCTGAGTGCGTGATTTTATCCTTTCAAGATTTATGACAGGGTTTTTTGTAAATATGAAGTATAGATAGATTTTATACTTTAATGAAGCTGCTGTATCAATAATGAGAAGCTTGGAAGGGTGCGACATAACTGTTTCAAAAGTAAAATTTTGATTATTTGCAAACAGGTTTATACGCAGAAAATCAGCCAGGAGTGAGGCTGTGTAAGAGTTTATCAGTGTTTTATTTAAAAACAAGATGTTTTTTTGAACGGAAACAGCAGCAATAATTTTTTTTTTAAAAGTAGCAGTACCAATAGAATTATCCCTTTTTACAAAATCAATAAATTGCCTTTGAGTGGTTTTAAAACCATAGTCTGCAAAATGAAGAACTGGTATTTTTTTAAGAGAGGATTCAATTTCATCAGGATTTATGTAAAAGCCGGTTTTTACTTCGGTCTTTAATAATTCCATAAGTGTAGATTTACCTGAGCCATTTGGGCCAGCAATCATCCGCACACGAAGTGCACTATTGCTCACGCTTTTATTTTTTTTGAGGGTTTAATTTCTACTGTGCTGCCATCTTTATATTTCTTTACAATTTTTCCGTTTTCTTCAATAATAATTGGGAGGTCCATGGCAAAATTTTCATTCCATGCTCTTTGTGAAGCTTTTCTGGCAACTTCTATTAATTCTTTTGTAGTTAATTCTTCTTTAAGCTTCTTCATACTATAAAGTTAAAAAATATACTTTAAACTCTCTTTATATCAGCACCTAATTTTATCAGCCTTTCATCTATGTTCTGATAACCCCTGTCTATCTGTTCAATATTTTGAATGGTGCTTTTTCCCTGCGCACTCAAAGCCGCAATCAGCAAGGCAACGCCGGCACGTATATCAGGACTGCTCATGGTAATACCACGTAATTGCTGCTCTCTTTCTAAACCAATAACCACGGCACGGTGAGGATCGCAAAGGATAATTTGTGCCCCCATATCAATCAGTTTATCTACAAAAAACAAACGGCTCTCAAACATTTTTTGATGAATAAGCACACTGCCTTTTGCCTGTATGGCGGTTACCAGAACTATACTTAAAAGATCGGGTGTAAAGCCGGGCCATGGATGATCGTAAACCGTTAACACACCGCCATCCATATACTTTTGAATTTCATAATACTCTTGCGAAGGAATATGAATATCATCGCCCACAAAATTCATTTGTATGCCCAGTTGCTGAAACCTTTCTGGTATAACGCCCAGGTGTTCTATGCCGGCATTTTTAATGGTGATGTCACTCTGTGTCATCGCTGCAAGGCCAATAAAGGAACCCACTTCAATCATATCGGGCAGCATGCGGTGCTCCGTGCCACCTAAAGCATCAACACCGGTTATGGTAAGCATGTTGCTGCCAATGCCGCTTATTTTTGCGCCCATGCGGTTAAGCATTTTGCAAAGCTGTTGTAAGTAAGGTTCGCAAGCTGCGTTGTAAATAGTTGTTGTACCAGCCGCCATAGATGCAGCCATTAAAATGTTTGCCGTGCCGGTAACACTTGGTTCATCCAGCAGAATATTGGCTGCTTTTAAACCGGTTGTTTCTAAATGAAAAAATCCATCTTCGGTATCGTAAGCAAATTTGGCACCCAGTTTTTCAAAACCGATGATGTGCGTATCCAATCTTCGTCTGCCAATTTTATCGCCACCGGGTTTTGGTATGTATGCTTTTTTAAAACGTGCCAATAGCGGCCCCGCAAGCATTACAGAGCCCCGCAGTTTACCACTTTTTTTATGATAAGCTTCGCTGTGCAGATAATCCACATCTACATCATCTGCCTGAAAGCTGCAGATATCACGGCTTTGCCGGTTAATTTTTACTTTCATTTCTCCCAGTAATTCAATCAGCAGGTTTACATCCACAATATCTGGTATGTTGGAGATGGTGATTTTTTCTGCACTCAAAAGCACGGCAGATATAATTTGCAGTGCCTCGTTTTTTGCGCCTTGTGGTGTTATTTCTCCGGATAATCTTTTTCCGCCTCTTACTTCAAATGATTGCATACTTTTTTTATTACACGAATTACAATGAATGACACAAATTTTTACAGTTGAAATAAAAAACCCTGAATTGAATCAGGGTAATTAATTAGCACCCGTCCGAATGGCATTCAGCCGGGCAGGCATTAGCAAATTAGCTAATCAGCACATTTTTAATATCTCTTCTTAAAATTACGGTTATTATTATTTCTGTTGTCGCTACTACCTCCACTGTTTCCACCCCTGTTATCTCTGTTACCGTTTCCACCTCTGTTATCTCTGTTGCCGTTTCCACCACCACCCGTGTTTCTGTTATCTCTGCCACCTGCATTCCTGTTATCTCTGCCACCACTGCTAAAGTTTTTACGGTAACCACCTGCAGGGCGTTTGCCATAATCATTTTCTTCACGGGTATCAACACGGTGCTTAACAAAGGGGCGGTTGTTAAATTCCAGTTCGCCCTTCGTCATGGCCGATAATTCTGTTTGTATATTATCATCATGCACCAGCTCTTTATGCCAGTTGCTGTACGTAAGCTTCATATAATAAGCCACTGCATTTGCAAATCCTTGTTTCTTCTCTGGGTTTTCTTCTTTAAGAGCCTTATCAATTACCACTTCAATATTTTTACCCAGGTGATTAAATTTGGGGTATCTTTTTGGATAACGCAAACGCTCAGGTTTGGCCTTTAAAGTTTCACGTGTGGGTATAGGATAGGGGCTTTCCACATCCAGCGTAAAATCGCTGATGAGGAAAAGATGATCCCACAATTTGTGGCGAAAATCTTCCACATTTTTTAAATGCGGATTTAAAAAACCCATCAGTTCAATAACAGCATAGGCATTGCGCTGCCGCTCTTCTTTATCTTCAATAGTTAACAGGTATTCAACCATTTTCTGAATATGGCGGCCATATTCCCTCATGATTAAAAAGTTTCTGGTAGTATTGTACTCCATGTTTTCGGTATTCAGCATAATGCGAAGGTAAGTTAAACGGTTTAAAAGGTTGCCAACCTTTGTTCAGGTAAATAAAATAATTAACAGGCTGTTTAAAGGTTGCAGCCTCATGCAGGCCTGTTTTATGGCATTTTTATTTCAGGTATTTTTTCCAGCACCAGGTAAAGGCAACTAAAATACCAAAACTGTCTGCAGCCCAATCGTACATATCATAACTGCGGCCGGGTATAAAAAATCTTTGAATAAATTCAGTTGTTAAGGCCCAAATCCATGCGGCAAGGGCAATTTTAATGGCCGTATTTTTTTTAACCGCAGTTGTTAGGTCTAGTTTTCTTAAGGGGTAAATGAATAAAAAGGTTAAAATAGAAAACAAACCAATATGCACCCATTTATCAAAGTAAATATAGTTCAGCCAGTTTTCAACCGGCGGAATATCAGAAGCCGGCAAACAAATTAAAAACAATACAACAAAAAACCAGGCAATGCCTGGAATGAATCTTTTTACAGATAATGGTTTTAAAGGATTTTGCATGAAAACTTTATTACTAAGCAACAGTTGCTGAGTAGGTTGCCGAATCCATCAGCTTATCAAAATCGGCCACATCGGCCACAGTCATTTTTACCATCCAGCCCTGGCCGTATGGATCGGTGTTAACCAGCTCAGGTTGCGTATCCAGCACGGGGTTGGTTTCTGTAACGGTGCCTGCAAGCGGCGAATAAAGATCGCTTACTGTTTTAACTGCTTCAACAGTGCCAAATACTTCTTCGGCATGTACAGGCCTGCCTTTTGCGCTGATATCAACATATACAATATCGCCCAGCTCACGCTGTGCAAAATCGGTAATGCCAATGGTGGCAGTTGTGCCATCTAATGAAACCCACTCATGGTCTTTGGTGTAGCGAATATTTTCCGGAAAATTCATTTTATATAATTTGATGTTAAAGGTAAAAGAATCGGTTACAATAAGAAATTTAAATACAAACTATTTTATTACTTGTACATACATGCGTACATCGCCCAGTGGCCGGTCGGCTGGTCCTTTTGGCACCGAAGCAATTTTATCAATTACATTCATTCCGCTTTCTACTTCTCCAAAAACAGTATATCCTCCGTCTAAAAAAGGAGTGCCGCCCATAGTTTTATACATGTTTCTTTGAGCAGGGGTATATTTTGCTCCACGCCTTGCTTCCATACCGTTTAAATCTGCATCGGTCCATTTTTGCCCTTGCACAATATAAAACTGGCAACCGCTGCTGGCTTTGGCGGGGTTTACATCATCGCCCATACGGGCGGCAGATAAAGCCCCTCTTTTATGAATAAAATTGGTATCAAATTCGGCAGGCACCGTATAGCCAACATCGCCACTGCCCAGCATTTGGCCGGGCTGTGCATTTTTGCTTTGCGGATCGCCGCCCTGTATCATAAACTGAGAAATTACGCGGTGAAATAAAAGGCTGTCGAAAAAATGGTCGTTGGCCAGTTTGATAAAATTATCACGGTGTTTGGGGGTTTTATCATACAGGCGTATCACCATCACGCCGGAATCGGTAGTGATTTTTATACGGGTGCCTGGTAGTTTAATTTCTTTTTTTGCCGGAGGAGCAGTTTTTTTTACGGTGGTGGTTTTTTTAACAGCGGATTTTGTTGTTGTTTTCTTTACAACCGGTTTTTTAACCTGTGCGTTAACTGTTGTTGCAAATAAGAATGCAAAGGCAAGCGTAATAAAAATTTTCATCTTGTTCATAAAAAATAATTAGTCAATAAACTTTTGGTTTTGAAAATATAAGAGAATATGGTCTTTTAAAAAATTTTCCTGCTCAATCATAATAAAGCCCGGCAAGGGTTTCAGTTGTTTAAAATGCGGCCAGCCTTCTTCGTCATTACCCTCTGCCACATAATAACCGCTGAGCGAAAGTACGGTGCAAACGGCAATGTGCATCAGGTCTTGTTTTTCTTCTTTACTAAACTCCTGTTTGCCGCTGCCAAGTTCCTGTATGCCAATTAAAAAAAGAATACCATCCATATCGGGCTTAATGCCAAAGCGTTCTTTTAGTTTAATACGGAGCTTTAACCAGCGTACCTGTAAATCTTCTGTGAAGTGTTGCATGGGGCAAAGATAATAAAAGGGCAGGGCCCAAACCCCCTCCGCCCCCTGAAGGGGGAACTGATTATGCAACAGATTAGCATGAAGATGTGTAAAACGTAATTAAAGATGACCAAAGATATATTGTTGATCCGCCCCAATTGGCGGACGCCACATCTGCCCAATCGTGGGTCAAATGCAGGTTAACAAAAAAAATCAAAACCTTACCTTTGCTGAAAATTTTTAAAGAAGATGTTACAGATCAGTTATATCAGACAGCACACGGCATTGGTAAAAGAAAAGTTGGCGGTTAAACACTTCGGCGATATTGCTGTTGTAGATAAAATATTGGAAACTGATGAACAGGTTCGTAAATTAAAAACCGAATCGGAAGCTTTGCAGGCAGGCATTAATGCCGCCAGTAAAGAAATTGGTATGTTGATGGGTAAGGGCGAAAAAGAAGCTGCCGAAAATAAAAAAATGGAAGTGGCCAATCATAAATCCACGTTTCAAACTTTGGCGCAACAATTGGCAGATACTGAAAAATTATTGCACGATGGGTTGATTGTATTACCAAATCTTCCGCACACAACTGTACCGAAAGGTAAAGCACCTGAGGAGAATGAAGTGGTTAGAGAAGGCGGAACAAAACCAACCTTGCCAAAAACTGCAGTGCCGCATTGGGAGCTAATAAAAACATACGACCTGGTGGATTTTGAAACCGGCGCAAAAATTACCGGTAGTGGTTTTCCGTTGTACAAAGGCAAGGGCGCTAAACTGCAGCGGGCATTAATACAATATTTTTTAGATTATAATACTGCAGCAGGTTATACCGAATATTTACCGCCGCTGCTGGTGAACGAAGCATCGGCTTATGGCACCGGACAACTGCCAGATAAAGAAGGGCAGATGTACCACGCAACGGCTGATAATTTTTATTTAATACCAACAGCCGAAGTGCCGGTTACCAATATTTACCGCGATGAAATTGTAAAGGAAACTGACCTGCCAATTAAGATGACTGCCTACACCCCCTGCTTTAGAAGAGAGGCCGGCAGTTTTGGCGCAGATGTACGTGGATTAAACCGTGTGCATCAATTTGATAAAGTGGAAGTGGTGCAGATTGTACACCCCGATAAAAGTTATGATGTGCTGGAAGAAATGGTGAGCCATGTTGAAAAACTTTTGAACACACTGGAATTGCCTTACCGCATTTTACGCCTTTGTGGCGGCGATATGAGTTTTGCATCTGCCCTTACTTACGATTTTGAAGTATATAGTGCGGCGCAGCAAAAATGGCTGGAGGTAAGTTCTGTAAGTAATTTCGAAAATTTTCAGACTAACCGGTTAAAAATACGCTTTAAAGACAGCGATGGAAAAAGCCAACTGGCTCATTCTTTAAATGGCTCATCGCTGGCGTTGCCAAGGATTGTAGCTTGCCTGCTTGAAAATAACCAAACAGAAAACGGGATTAATTTGCCAACTGTTTTGCATCGTTATTTTGGGAATGTGGAAATTAAAAACTGATTTTCTGGGTAAACTTATTTTCTCTTTTTCTTTGCGTTAAAATTTTAATCGCAGATAAAAGGGGGTGCAGAGAAAATGCAAAGGGTTATGGCTGTTTTTGCAACTCCCTTATCTTCTTATTCATCACATAAAACCAAAGCGGCGGCACCAATGCCAAGAGCATGCTGCCGGGATAACCGGTTGGCAGTTGCGGCGCATCATCGTGATGCTGGAGTGTCTGGTATTTTCTGCTGGCAAGATAATGATGATCGCTGTGGCGGCTCAATTCAAACAACATCAACCTGCCAAGAATGTGATTGCTGTTCCAGCTATGGTGAGGCATTGCACGTTCGTAATTTCCATCTGCACGTTGCTGGCGCTGCAGGCCATAATGCTCAATATAATTCACTGTCTCCAGCAATAAAAAACCGATGGATGCAGCGGCTAAAAAATACAAAGTTATCAGCCAGCCAAAAATAAAATAAATGGCTGCAACAAATAAAAGCTGAATTATCTGCGCCTGCAACATTTCATTTTTCAAATGCAAAACAGGCAAGTTTTTTTTCTTCATTTCTGTATTTGCAATTTTCCAGGCAGAGATATAAGAGAAGATGATTGTGCGGAAATAAAATGCAAAAACCGGCTCATTATATCTGGCACTGCTTGGGTCTTCAGGGGTGGCTACATTTTTATGATGTCCTTTATTATGCTCAATAAAAAAGTGCATGTAAAGCGATGTAAGTAATAATGATTTTGCAAAAAACTGTTCGTATTTTTTTATGCGGTGGCCCAACTCATGCGCCACATTTATTCCAAATGTACCGCAGAGTAAACCCATGGTAAAAATACGGCCGGTTGTTTCCCACCAAAGCAATTCGCCGGCCTTCATCGAACTTAAAAAAATAAACAAAGCGGCAAATTGTAAAATAACAATAATGTAGAGCAGGTAATCATAAATGGGGTCTTTTTTCACCAGTTCTTCTTCGGCCGCATTTAAATTTTTTTTATCGGGGTTGATGAAAAGTTCGGCCACCGGCATCAGCAACCAGGCATAAATCATCGGGCTCCAGGTTATCCATCCCTTGCCGGTAAAAGCCAGCCAGGCTAAAAAATAAATAAGCAACGGCGATAAATATTTGAAGGCTTTTATTTGCATGCCTGTAATTTACAAAAGAAGCATGAGAATTTGAAACAGACCGGGTACCGTGTAAAATGAGGTTACTTAATGAATTTAAAGCTGAAGAACTGTGAATAATATAAATTACCGGCATAGTTATATAACATAAACCCCTCCAGAAATGCTGAACTTTGGGGTATTGAAAATTTATTATATGCAGGCAAAGTCCAGTGCGATGAAGAAAGAAGAAATACAACAGAATTCTGATCCGCATATTGATCAGGATTTTCCTGGCTATCCTCATCTTCCGGCCGATAAAAAAAGCATTACTCCAGTTACAGTAACGGAGAAAAAATTAGCCGGTGCCCAAAAGAAAAAATCAAAAAAAGTTTACGGCAGTTAATATTTTTTGGCCGGGCAGTAGGCAAAAAACGGATGCCAATTAACTGGCACAATAATTTATTGTTTACTATAAAACCCATGCTGATGTAACTATCTTATTGAAAGGTATCAGCAAAAATAAATAACTACAGCAGCATTTACCAGATGTCTTACAAAAAAGTAATTACAAAGACGGGGCGGATATTGTTATACTTAATTTTAAGTGTGCTGTTACTGGTATGCGTGGTTATGATTTTTATAAATACCTCCACCGGAAAGCGAACGCTTAAAAATAAAGCACAATCTTATCTGCAGAACAAATTAAAAACAAAAGTTGTTATCGGCTCTGTCAATTACAATTTACCCATTTCAATAGAAATAAATAATGTTTATGTAGAAGATCAAAATAAAGATACTTTTTTGTTTGGAGAAAGGATAGCGGTAGATGTAAAAATGCTGCAACTCATTTGGGGTAATACCGATATTCAAAAAATTGAGTTGAAAAATATTTTTTTAAAAGTAAACAGGGGCGAAAAAGATTCTGCATTTAATTACCAGTTTATCATCAATGCTTTTTCAAGTCCCAAATCAACAACAGCAACAAAAGATACTACGCCCTTAAAAATAAATCTGGGCCGGCTGATATTTGAAAATGTTTCGTTACAATTTAAAGATAAAAACGGTGGTACCGATTTTAGTGCCGGCATAAAAAATCTGGATGCAAGCTTACATAAATTTCAACCAGACCGGGTTGATTTTGGCATTAACGATCTTTTTGCTTCGGGTGTAAATTTCTTTATGAAAACCTACAAAGCAAAAGCAGTTAAACCTGCTTTGCCCGTGCCCGATGATAAGATAAGCCAACCGGGATACGGTTTAAATATTACCACTGCTACATTTAACATACGGGATGTGCAGGTAAAAGTTGAGAATACAGTTTCTGGAATGTATTATGCAAATAACCTTACGCATGTAGGCTTGAAGAAAGCATTGTTCAATTTATCGGCATCACTGGCAACTGTGGATGAACTGATACTGGACAGCTCTTTTGTAAAATTCATCAGCCCAAAAAAAATCATTGATTCCACTGCCAAAGAATTATCCGGAGATGTAGAGCCGATGCCCTGGCAGATAATTGCCAAACAGGTTTCGCTTAACAATAACCAGGTGCAGTTTGATGATAACAATCTTAATAAAAAAGATGGATTTGATTTTGGGCATTTCAGCATATCAAAACTTACAACCAATGTTTCTAACTTTAAGTATGCTGTAAACAAAACCGAAGGTTTGGTAAAGCAACTTAAATTTAAAGATACCAGTGGCTTTGGTTTGGATACCGTGCATGTAAAATTTTTAATGACAGATACTATTCTTTCGGCAGATGAATTATATGTAAAAACCGGACAAACACTTATACAGAATTTTATAGAATTAAAATTTGATAGTGTGGCCGGCATAACCAAATATCCACGCAACAGTTTAATAGCGGCTACACTTAAAAATTCAACCATTGCTTTTGATGATCTGTATTTGCTGTTACCGGAATTAAAAAAATCTTTTCCGCCAGCGCAGTTTGCCGGCAACAAAGTTTTTTTTAATACAGAATTGCGGGGTAACCTGGCGCAGATTTATTTGCCATACCTGCAACTGGTAGGCTTTTCGGGCACCAGCGTAAGGGCGCATGGTTCGCTTTACAACCTTACCGATGTAAATAAGTTTTATTATGATTTGTATATTGATCAAAGTAGTTTTAGAAAATCGGATATTTTAAAATTTGTACCTCCGGCTAATCAGCAATCGCTGGCAAGTTTACCAGATATTATAAACTTAAGAGGAAGAATTACAGGCAATAAAAATGATCTGGTTTCTGATATTATCGCCACCGGCAAAGGCATGTCGTTCAATGGTAAATTTTCTTTAAAAAACCTGGCAGATGCAAAAAATCTGAAGTACGATTTTTTACTGCGTGAAAGCAGCTTTGATAAAAATTTTATAATGGGGCTGATACCGCCAGGCACTTTACCGCCCGAAATTAATTTGCCCGAAAAAAATTATATAAGAGGAACATTAAAAGGCACCATTGATGACCTGGTTGCTGATTTGCAACTGGGTGGAAGCTACGGACTGATAACGGTAAAAGGATTTCTTAAAAATGCAAAAGATAAAGAAAAAGCCACCTACGATCTTTTTATAACTACAAACAATTACGAGATAGGAAAACTGATAAGGCAGGATAGCATATTGGGAAAAGTTTCCGGCTCATTTACAGCAAAGGGCACGGGCTTTAATTATAAAACAATGCGTTCGGATATTACAGCCTCAATAAAACAATTGCAATACAATAAATACAATTATCAGAATGCAAAAATTAAAGCAAATTTAAACAACGGTATTATAAATAGTAAAGGAATTATCAATGATGAAAATCTGAAGCTGCGATATGATATAAAGGCAAATGTGCAAAACGAGTATCCATCAATAAATGGTTTGGTACGGGTTGATACTGCCAGATTACAACCACTCAATTTGTATAAAGACACGTTGAATTTTTCGTTAACTGCAAACATACAAGCCAATAGTTTAACACCCCGCAGGCTGGATGTGAATACCATCATTGATTCTATAAAACTGCAGGTTGATAATGGTTTTTATAAAATGGATAGTGTTTCGTTAATTGCCACATCTGCCAATGGCAGGGATAGTATTAATTTTTATGCACCCTTTGCCAGCCTGCAGGCCAACGGCGCTTTTGATTATGATAAAGTTGGCGATGCAGTAGCGCAATATGTAAATCACTATTACAAAATTTCAGATTCCGTATCAGCAAAAAATATTCCCGATCAGCAGGTGGTTTTTAAAGGGATGATAAAAAAAAATCCGATTGTTATTGGTATTATTCCGGGATTAAAAGCATACGACGATATAAATTTTAATGGAAGTTTTGCGTCAGCAGATACGGATAGTGCTTTAAATTTTATTGCAACGGTTCCGTATGTTGTTTACGAAGATTATAAACTCCGTAACGGCAGTATCAACATTGCATCTAAAAACGAACGCATTAATTACGATGTTAAATTTGATACGCTCAATGCAGCATCCAATACTTTTTATGCAACCCGGTTAAACGGCAGTGCTGCAAATGATAGTGTTATGATGAACGCTATAACGCAAGACAGTAAAGCAAAGGATTGGTTTGGATTAAAAGCTTCGCTGTATGCAAAAAATAAAAATTATTCCTTCCGGCTTAAGGACAGCCTGCTGCTTAATTACGAAAGATGGAATGTGGTTTCAGACAATTACATCAGCTATTCGCCGCAAGGCATAATCATTCACAACTTTGGTATAACAAGCGACACTTCAAAAATTTCAATCAGCAGCAGGCAAGAAGTTGTAAATAGTCCTATTGATATTGAGATAGATAATTTTAATTTAAAAAGCATCAGTTCTATCCTGAATAACGATACTGTTTTTGTTGCCGGTGTACTGGATGCAAAAGCTGAGGTAAAAGATCTGAATAAAAAAATACCTTCTTTTACTGGTGATTTTGTGGTGAGCAATCTTGCTGTAATGGAACAACCTTTGGGTACATTGATTGGATCTGCAAAAAAACAATCAGAAGATAATGTTACGGCGTTTATTACTTTAAGCGGCCAGGGAAATTACATAACCGCTAAAGGAAATTATTATTTAAACAATACAGAGCAGCAATTTGATGCAAGTGCGATTATTAAAAGTTTAAACCTCCGGACTATTGAAGGATTTTCCAAAGGGGCACTTAAAAATGCCACAGGAAATATTAATGGCGATTTTGCTGCCAATGGAAAATTTGCAGACCCACGGTGGAAAGGAAACTTAAATTTTGATACCACTAAATTTACTGTAACCCAGTTGGGTACTGCTTTTAAAATTGATAAGCAGAAAATTGTTTTTGATTACCCAACTGTAACGCTTAACAATTTTACCATTCTTGATTCACTCGATCATCAATTAAAGATTGATGGCTTCATTGCTGTAAACAAAGCAAAAACCTACGATGTAAATCTGGGCATCAACACAAAAAATTTTATAATACTCAATGCGCCTAAAGCAATCAACAGTGAGTTTTACGGGTTTGCAGTAGTGGATGTAAATGTGAAAGTAACAGGCAATTCCGTGGCACCGGATATTGAAGGTGATATTGCTGTAAAAGATAAAAGCAAGATTACCATCATCATTCCCGAAAGGAGTTATGGCAAAGATGATGGGAAAACGATAGTGCGTTTTATTGACCGGGATACATTTGATGTTAATCCGCCGGTGATTGATTTTGTGGAAGAAAATGTAGCGAGGTCAAATTTTGCTCAGTACCTCAATTACAATCTTAACATCGAAATACAAAAACTGGCTTCATTAACTATTGTAATTGATCCGGTAACCGGCGATGAAATAAATGTACAGGGCAATGCTAATTTAAATGCAGGCGTTGGGCCTGGTGGCCGTATTGTACTTGCAGGAAATTACGAACTTGATAAGGGCCATTATCTCTTTAATTATCAGTTTTTGCATCGTAAATTTATGCTGCAAAAGGGTAGCACCATTGACTTTGCTGGCGAGCCTACCAATGCCCGGATGGATATAACTGCTGTGTATACGGTTAATACCTCCTCTAAAGATTTATTGGGAAACGAAGTGGCCAGCATAGATCCGGTGCTTGCAAATTCTTTCAATCAAAAAATTCCTTTTAATGTAATTCTTCGGTTAACAGGTGTGCTGAGTAAGCCCACTATAAAATTTGATATACAGTTACCAGAAGGAAATACTGTGATAAACAGCGACCTGAGAACCACCATTGAGAATAAACTGAATCAGATACGGGGCGATGAATCTGCCACCAACAAACAGGTTTTTTCTTTACTGTTATTAAATCGTTTTGTGGGCGAGCAGAGCAGCGATTTCTTTAAAGGAAATGGTGATGATTTTAGCGATCTGGCCCGCCAGAGTGTAAGCCGTTTTCTTTCATCAGCATTAAATGAAATTGCGGGTAATATTTTAAAGGGAGTTGATATTGACCTTAACCTGAACACCTATCGTGATTACAATGATGGTGGCAACAGCCAACGCACTGATCTGAATGTTGCATTAAGTAAAAATTTTTTAGATGATCGCCTGACGGTAAGCCTGGGAAAAAATTTTGGCATACAGGGCCAGGATGCGGCATCAAAATCAAACAACAGCTTTATACCCGATGTTACCATTGGTTATAAACTTACAAAAGATGGTAAATATTTATTAAAGGCTTATCGTAAAAATCAGTTTGAGGTAATATTAGATGGCTATGTTGTAGAAACCGGACTTGGATTTGTTGTAACAATGGATTACGATAAGTTTAGCGAACTGTTTAGAAGAAACAGAAAAAAATAGTTTTAAAAATTGTACATGAAGGCAAAGTATTTTATAGGATTGATTTTTTTACTTGCGGCAACCTCCTGCAGCGTAAGGCGGTTTTTGCCTGCCGGCGAAAAACTGTATCGTGGCTCCGATATCATCGTGCAAAAAAATCCGGAAGAAAAAAAAACCAGCAAGCAGTTAAAAAAATTTATGAAGCAGGCTGTAAGCCCACGCCGTAACAAATTTTTATTTGGTCAGCCTTACAAAGTATGGTGGTGGTATGTAATAGGAGAATCAAATAACGAACGGGGGTTAAAACCTTTTTTAAGAAGAAAATTGGGCGAAGAGCCGGTGTTAAGCAGCAAAGTAAATGCAACCGTTACTGCAGAAAATATGCAGGCATTTATGGAGAACAGTGGTTACTTTCATACAACCGTGCAAGGCGATACAGTTAACAAAGGATATTTTACCGAAGCCATTTACACGGCACAGGTGCAACCGCAATACCACATTAAAAGTATAACCTGGGTAAGCGATAGCTCGGCACTTTTAAAACTGCTGGAAGAAAGACAAAAGCGGGGCATACTTAAAGTTGGTGCACCCTATCGCCTGAGTGATATAAGTACAGAAAGAGACCAGCTTGATTTGTTTTTAAAAACACGGGGTTATTACTTTTTTAGTCCGGATTACCTGATGGCTTATGCAGATAGTACGGTTGGTAAAAGGGAAGTAGAGATTCTTTTAAACTTAAAAAAAACCACACCGCAGGCAGCACGGGTTCCTTATCGTATAAATAAAATAACAGTGTTTCCAAATTACTCCCTTGCATCGCCAAAGCCAGATACAAGCGTTGCTGGTGCAGTTAAGTATGATGGATTATTTATAAAAGATTCTACAGAAAAATTCAGGCCAAGGCTTTTTGCACAAACCATAACATACAGGCCCGGCAGCATGTACAGCAGCCGCACACAAAATTCAAGTTTAAACAGGTTGATAAATCTGGGTACTTTTAAATTTGTAAAAAACAGGTTTGAAGCTGTTGAAAACGCAGACAGTGTGCCCCGGTTAAATGTGTATTATTATCTTACGCCGGCCAAAAAAAAATCTTTTCAGGGCGAGGTTGATGCTTTTACAAAAGAAAATAATTCGGTGGGTGCACAGGTAAGTGCCAACTGGAAAAACAGAAATCTTTTTAAAGGTGCCGAATTGCTTACCATAAAAGCATATACCGGATTTGAGGTTACGCTTGCCGACTCGCTGCGTAACAACAACAGTTTTAGAATTGGTGGAGAAGTGAGCATAAAATTTCCCCGTTATGCCGTGCCCTTTTTGCGGTTAAAAGAAAATAATTTTTATCCGCCTGTTACAAACCTGTTGCTGGGTTACGAACTTTACAGGCGGCAACTATACTACACTAAAAATTTATTTCGACTGCAATACGATTTTACCTGGAAAAAAAATATACGCAACGAATTTACACTGGCACCACTTTCTATCAGCTACTTAAATGCCAGCAGCGTAACTGATAGTTTTTACAGGCAGGCCGCTGTTACACCAGCTATTTTGCTCAACGTATATTCCGAGGCAATACTGGGCAGTTATTTTTCTTACACCTACAATAATTCCAGGGCCAGGGCAAAAAATAAATTTTACTTTAATGCAAGTATTGATTTATCGGGCAATATTGCCGGCCTTGTAACCGGAGCAAAAAGTTACCGGCAAAAAACCATCTTTGCAACGCCATTTGCGCAATATGTAAAAACCGATTTTGATTTGCATTACACCCGTACATTACCCAACAAGTGGGACTGGGCAAACAGGCTGCAGGTGGGCATCGGCATACCTTACAGCAATTCATCTTTGCTGCCATTTGCAAAACAATATATCATCGGCGGTTCCAGTTCTATCCGTGGTTTCCGGGTGCGTAATCTTGGTCCGGGTACTTATAAACCAACGGCTGATGATCAACGTTTTTTTCAGATAATTGGCGGAGATTATAAATTGCTGGTAAATACAGAAATAAGAATACCCATTACAAGCACCCTTAGCACGGCAGTGTTTTTAGATGCAGGAAATATCTGGACAAAAGATACTTTAATTTTTGGCCCTGCTGGAAAACTTACCAAAAACTGGTTTAAAGAGCTGGCGGTTGCAACCGGTATTGGTATCAGGTTTGATGCCAATGTTTTGGTAATAAGGGCCGACTTTGGAATGCCGCTCCGTAAGCCATACCTGCCCGATGGACAACGCTGGGTTTTTAACCGCATGGACTTTGGCAGCGGCTCGTGGCGAAGAGAAAATCTTGTTTTAAATATTGCATTGGGGTTGCCTTTTTAATTACATTTAATAAAATTTATTTTGAAAAAATCGCTGAAGATAATTGGATTGATTGTTGCGCTGGCGCTTGCCGGTGGCTGGTTTTATTGGCAACAATATAAAAAAGGAATTATTAAAGACACGATTGAAACTGCCATCAGTAAGGGTACTGATAGTTTGTATTTTATTCATTACGACAGTTCATCCATTGATGAAGTAAACGGTAATGCATCTTTTTATAATGTTACGCTGCAATCAGATTCTTTGCAAAAACAATTGCAGATGTACGATACCGCTTCATCGGCAACAATTTATAATATACAGATTGCGCAGGTATCTATACTTGGCGCAAATATCGCCGGGCTGGTTAGTAATACTTCAATAGAAGCAAATTCTATCCTGATTAAAAAGCCGGTTATATACATCATCAGCTCTGGTAAAAAAGAAAAGAAAATATTAAACAGTAACGATAGCGTGGCTATTTATGAAAAGTTGCTTGGTAAATTTAAAAGTATAAATGCAAAAGAGATTGTAATTGAAAACGGCATTTTAAATTTTGCAGATAAAACCGGTGAGCCAAACACCGCCTTTCGTGATATTAATATCCAGTTAAAAAAATTCAGGATAGATAGTACAAGAGATTACCAGAACATACTGAGTTATTTTGTAAAAGATATTGTAGCAAAAGTAAAAGAGGTTTATATAAAGGGAGATAAGAACACGGCCACGTTTGTAGATGTGGAATATAATGCGCCGGGCAGGTTTATCAGCCTTAAAAAATTTCAACAAAAAAGCAGTGAGGATAAAATTGTGTTTGATGTTAATAATACATCCATCAACAATATTTCTACAGATGCTTTTATATTGCAGCAGCAGTTAAAGGCGGAGGAACTTACAAGCGACGGCGGCATGCTTACTTTTTACATCAAACAAAAGAAAAATGCAGATTCAACCAATGATGAAATTGAAATTGATAACAATTATTTTGATGAGGCCCAGTTGAACAAAGTTGCAATTGCCAATACAAAAATTACCATTTACAATAAAGCAAAACCCGAGAAAGCACCGATAGTAATCAACAATGTAAAATTCAGTGCCAGCGAAATTCAGAAATTAAATTCGGGTACCAGTATAAAAAATCTTATCAGTAACAGCAACTGGAGTTTATCGGGCGATGGCTTTTCGTTTGTAACAGAAAACAACCGTTACAGAATGACCTTGGGTGCTTTTGATATGAACAATGGCAATGCAACCATGCGCATAAAAAGTTTTAACGTAAAACCAATGCTTAGCGAAGAGGCTTTTAGCAGAAGCCTTGCAAAGCAGCAGGATGTTAACAATATAGAATTTAATAATATTGAATTAAGCGGTATTGATACCAGGCTGCTGATTATACAACGTAAGCTGGAGGCTGCTGTGGCTACGTTGCAACCCAATTTAAAAATTTACCGCGACAGAACAGTTGCACCCGACCTTACAAGCAAAGTGGGCAAATATCCGCAGCAGTTAATGCAAACCATAAAATTTCCTTTCAGTGTAAAAAAGATGGTTATAAAAAATGGTAATGTTGCTTATACCGAAAAAAGCGATGTGTCAAAAAAAGCAGGCACTGTTTTTTTTAAAAATATACAAGGCACTATTTTAAATGTAACCAATATTAAAGAGCTGATTAGCCAGAATAATTTATTGATGCTGGATGCCACTGGTAGTTTTATGGGAGTGAGTAAAATTCATACGGTTTGGAAAATGCCGCTCAATAGTGCTAACGGTGCCTTTGATGTTTCGGGAGAAGCTGCTTCATTTAATGCCCCGGCACTAAACCCAATGATTGAGCCACTGGGCATGGCCAGCATTAAAAGCGGAAATATTAATAAACTAACTTTTAAAATGACCGGTACCGATTACCTTGCTAAGGGCACATCTACCTTATTATACGATAATCTTAAAGTTGAATTATTAAAAAAAGATTCAGCCGAGTTGAAGAAAAAAGGATTTATGAGTTTGCTTACCAATGCACTCATTAAAGATGCAAACCCTAAAAACGGTGCAACACGCAATGGCGAAATAAATTTTCAGCGGGATGTAACTAAATCATTTTTTAACCTGGTTTGGAAAGGTATTTTTTCGGGCATTAAACAAACGGCACAAAAGCTGTAAACTAATTTTTTTTGCTGTTAAACCAAATGCTAATTTAGAAGTCATAAGTTGCATATTTTTTAAATTCATAATTATTTTATGTCAGCTCCCACCCGTTTAAAAAATCAACACCTTCTATGGCGCAGTGCTTTTGGGCCCATGGCCGAAATTGCAGCTTCGCTGGATACGATGTCTCAAAAAGAACTATGGGCTTTATTGGTTAAAACTTCATCAAAACCAGTTGAAAAAATTGAGGTTACTAAAAACCCGGCTGATGAATATATGATGGCTGGCGCTGTTGATCTTAAACAAATACAAAATGCAATTAAAGATCCCGAGCAGCGCAGAAAAATGCGTGAAAAATCACGGGACGATTTAAAAACAATGAATATGCGCTGGCTGCAAACCATGGTTAACAGCGAAGCCCAGTTGAGAGAAAAAATGAGCCTGTTCTGGCATGGGCATTTTGCCTGCCGTACATTAAATAGTTTTTATGCACAGGAACTTTTGCATACTATCCGTACCAATGCACTGGGCAGTTTTGCAGATATGCTCAAAGCGGTTAGTAAATCGCCGGCTATGCTACAGTTTTTAAATAATCAGCAAAATAAAAAATTGCACCCAAACGAAAACTTTGCAAGGGAAGTGATGGAACTGTTTACCATGGGCCGGGGTAATTATACCGAAACTGATGTTAAGGAAGCTGCACGGGCTTTTACCGGGTGGGCCTTTAATGCACAGGGCGAATTTGTTTTCAGAAAAAACCAGCATGATGCTGGCAGTAAAACCTTTTTGGGTAAAACCGGTAACTATGATGGAGATGATATTTTGGATATGCTTTTAGAAAATAAGCAAACGGCCAATTACATCAGCAAAAAAATATACAGGTACTTTGTAAACGATTATATTAATGAAACCAACCAGCAATGGTTAAGCAGTCGGTTTTACAGCAGTAATTATAATATTGCAACACTGCTGCAGGATATTTATACCAGTGATTGGTTTTATGATGAAAAAAATATAGGCACCAGAATTAAATCGCCCATTGAATTACTGGCAGGCATCAGGCGGTTGTTGCCGATGCAGCTTGAAAATGAACAATCGCAATTATTATTTGAGCGGGCATTGGGCCAGGTATTATTTTATCCACCTAACGTTGCCGGCTGGCCTGGTGGTAAAAACTGGATAGACAGCAGTTCTTTAATGCTTCGCCTGCGCATACCACAAATACTTGCTGCAAATGATGCGGTGGACATCAAGCCCAAGACAGATGATGATGTGCAGATGGGACAAATGCTTGATGCCGCAAGAAAAATAAAAGCAGGTACTGCAATAATTGATTGGGAAGCGGTAAATAAAATATTTGAAAAAGTGCAGCGTGAAAAGTTGCTGGAGAATATTACAGCTACTGTTTTACAAACAAAAAATAAAGTAAGTAATACCGTGCTGGATAAATATGTAAATGCTGCCAGCCGAGAAAACTTTATTAAAAGTGCCGTTATAAATCTGATGGCAACACCGGAGTACCAGTTATGTTGATTTGGGATTTTAGATTGGCGATTGCCGATTTATTATCTAATCGAATAAAATAAAATTATTAAAGGTTGATTTTTTTGGATGTTCAACCAATCTAAAATCTACAATCGCCAATCTAAAATCGGTTCTATGTTAATCAAACGCAAACAATTTTTACAAATCGGTTCATTGGCCACAGCATCTATGATGATGCCTAAATTTTTAAAGGCTTTTGAAAAACCAAAGATGGTGCCGCCTGGCAATAAAGTAGTAGTGGTAATACAGTTTAGCGGCGGCAACGATGGGTTAAACACGGTGATACCGGTACGCAATGATATTTATTACCGTGAGCGGCCCATGCTTGGTATTGCAAAAGATAAGGCACTGTTGTTAACAGATGAAACCGGTTTAAACCCTGCGCTGGAGGCCTTTAAGGGATTGTACGATGATGGCAGTCTGGCAATAATGAACAGTGTTGGTTATCCCAACCCAGATCGCTCACATTTTAGAAGTATGGATATATGGCATAGTGCCAGCGAAAGCAACCAGTATGTAAGCACGGGCTGGCTTGGCCGCTATTTGGATGCACAATGCAAGGGCTGCGATAAACCAACGCAGGCTATGGAACTGGATGATATATTGAGCCTTGCATTAAAAGGCGACGAAAATAAAGGGCTTGCATTTAAAGATCCTAAAAAACTTTTTAATACCAGTAATGGCAGGTTTTTAAAAGATATAAACAGCGATCATAAAAATGGAGAGGAAACCATTGACTATTTGTACAAAACCATGAGTGCTACGCTCAGCAGTGCTGATTATATTTATCAGCAGAGCAAAGTACATCCAACCTCGCAAACTTACCCAAACAGTAACCTGGGTAAGGATTTAAAAACAATTGCTTCGCTGATTTTATCGGATATAAATACCAAAGTATATTATGTTAGCCTGGGAAGTTTTGATACCCATGTGGCGCAGCAGAACCAGCAAAAAAGATTGTTTACCGAGCTGAACGATGCTGTAAAAGCTTTTACTGCAGATTTAAAAAGTAATGGCCGTTTTAATGATGTGCTGATGATGACCTTCAGCGAATTTGGGCGCCGGGTTACACAAAATGCCAGCAATGGAACCGACCATGGTACCGCAAACAATATGTTCTTCATCAGCGGTGGTTTAAAAGAAAAAGGCGTTTTAAACGCCATGCCCGATTTAAGTGATTTAAATGATGGTGATTTAAAACACAAGGTTGATTTTAAAAATGTGTATGCTACGGTGTTAAATAAATGGCTGGGTGCAGATGATAAGATGATTTTGGGGAGTAAATATTCGCAGTTGAATTTTATTTAGATTATTTCACATTTCCCATCCATCTTTTCAAAAACGGCACAGTAAATATGAGTAATACACCGATAACGGCAGATGCTATACCAATCTTCAGAATCACATCGGCATAATAAGGTAATGAAAGTACAGGATCGTTTTTTGCAAGAATTTCTTCGGGCACACTCATCAACGAACCTATTTTGGCTGCTAAAAATTCGCCGATGGCGGATGCAAAAAACCAGATGCCCATCATTAGTGCTACCATTTTTGCAGGCGATAATTTAGTAACCATTGATAACCCGATAGGTGATATACAAAGCTCTCCCATAATAATAAAACAATATCCCCAAACAAAAGGCCACAGCGGAATAACACCTGAACCTATATTAGCCTGGCAGCCTAAATAAAAAACAAAAAATCCGGCTCCCAGAAAAATAAACGATAAAGCAAATTTCATAGGCGTACTTGGTTCTTTACCCCTTTTATTAAGCCATGGCCAAAGTGGGGCTACAATCAGCGTAAGAATAATTACCCATCCCGGAGGTAAAAAATTATTTACAGAAAGTTCCGGCAAATCAATACCAAATAAAACCATTTGCGAATTACGTTTTGCCAGTAAATTCATGGAGCCTGCATTCTGTTCGTACACAGCCCAGAAAACAATGGAGAAAATAATCATGATTAATGCCGCAAACAATTTCAATTTTGCTTCTTTTTCCATTTTCAATCCAACAGAAACTACATATATCAATGCCACAATACCCAATCCAAACATGATATAATCCATCAGGTAATACTGGTTAAAAAGGAACACAACAAATGGAACAATTAATAATGTGCCACCATAAATAAGATGCTCCGGTTTAAGAAAAGCAATAACCGGTTTTTTTAAAGCTTCGCTATCTGGCGGTAAGCCTCTATCGCCCAAAGATTTTTTTCCCAATACAAAAACAATAAAGCCAATTGCCATAAATACACCGGCAAGGCCAAAACCATAATGCCAGTTTATTTCGGTACCCACATAGGCACACAGAAACCCACCTATAGCAGCACCAATATTTATGCCCATATAAAAAATAGAAAAGCCGCTATCTCTTTTTGAATCATTTTCGCCATACAATGTACCTACCAGGCTGCTAATATTTGGTTTAAAAAAACCATTGCCGCAAATAATAAATGCCATTCCGTAAAAAAAACTCCAGTCGTTGGGGAGGGCTAAAATAAAATGCCCCAGCGTCATTAATATACCACCAAACATAACGGCACGTTGGTAACCGATAAATTTATCTGCCATAAAACCACCAAACATGGGCATGGTGTAAACCAGGGCTGCATAGGAACCAAGGATGGCGTATGCTTTTGGATCGTCATAATCTAACTGACTTACCATGTAGGCTATAAGCAAGGCTTTCATTCCATAAAATGAAAAACGTTCCCACATCTCTGCAAAGAAAAGCAGGTAGAGTTGTTTGGGTTGGCCAGAAGCTGGAAGCTGGTTATTCTCCATGTTTCTTAATTTGTAACTTAAAATTATTTTACTGTTAGCCTGAGCTTGTTAAAGGCAGTATATTTAAAATAACTCTTCTTATTAAACTGCATTCGACAAGCTCAGGCTGACAGCTTTTTAAAACATACGATTTAGCTAACTCCTTTCTCTTTCATAATCCGGTTAAGCCATTTAAGCATGGCAAAAATGATGCAGGTTGCAATCATCAGCAAAACAAAATTTACCCAAAAGAAATTGGCTTTGTTTTCATAACCATCCCACATGGTAGCCAGTATGCCCGATAATTTATTGCCAATTGATGTTGCCAGAAACCAGCCACCCATCATCAGCGATGTTAACCGCACCGGGCTAAGTTTTGATACAAGAGATAATCCCATTGGGCTCAATAATAATTCGCCAATGGTAACTACTCCGTATGTTCCCATAAGCCACCAAACGCTTGCTTTTTCGGCTCCATTGCCACTTACCTGCACCGCAGCAACCATTACCAAAACCGATAAGGCAGAAATAAATAAACCAAATGCAATTTTTGTTGCGGTAGATGGTTCTTTATTTTTCCCTCTTAAAAAAGCAAAGAATGCAAGCACCAGTGGTGTTAAGAATATTACCCAACCGGGGTTTATAGATTGACTGATGGGTGTGGACCATAAAGTAGCTTTACCCCCTTCGGCAGGTAAATTTTCTGCCTTTACATTTTTAAAGTAAACCGGGTAATTATATTCTTTAATTACTTTTCCATCTTGCTTTTGTATTCGGAATAATCCGTCATATAAATTCACCGAATCTTTTTTATAAGTAACATCTTCGGCCTGTTTTAATCCTTTAAAAACATCAGCAGTAGTGCCGCTCACCTGCCTGTTGGTAAAATTATCGGCCCAAATGGTAAGGGCAGTACCGTTTTGTTTAAACACGGCCCAAAACATAACCACGGCTGCAAAAATAGCCAGCAAAGCACCGATTGGTCTTTTCTCCGAAGCCTCGGCTCTGTAATAAAGCGAGGCATAAAAACCTATAACCGGTATGCAGGCAAAGATGAATGCATCGGTAGAATCTGAACCGAAAATAGAGTTGTTGGTATTTGTTGGGCTGTATGTTCCTTTTATTAGCCATCCTATAACACCCGCAATGATAGCAGGAATAAATATGGTAAGTACAATTTTTGAAAAAGGCATGTCCTCTTTGTTCATGGGTTTACGTACATCACCAGAGGCATAATGTTTGGTGCCCAGTATAAAAATAATAACGCCCACAAACATGCCGATGCCTGCTGCAACAAAAGCATACTTCCAGCCCCAGATAATAATGATGGCTGCGCTGAAAAAATTACAGATGAATGCTCCAATATTGATGCCCATGTAAAATATATTGTAGCCCTCATCTTTCCTTTTAATAAACTCGGGAGTGTTGTATAAATTACCAAGCAGGGTAGAAATGTTGGGTTTAAAAAAACCATTGCCAAAAATTACCAGTGTCATGCTCAGATACAGCATGGGTAAGCTGTGTACAGCCATCAGGCAGTAACCGGCACCCATCATTAAGCCGCCGGCAATGATTGATCTGCGGTAACCAAAATACCTGTCGGCAATTAAGCCGCCGATAAATGGTGTAAGAAAAACCAAAGCAATAAAGGTTCCGTACAAATCAGAAGCTTCGGTATTCGTCATGGCAAAACCATGCTCAACATTTTTAAGATACAATAAAAAAATACCGATCATCAGGTAGTAACCAAAGCGTTCCCACATTTCGCTGAAAAATAAATACGGTAATGCTTTGGGATGTTTAGGAGAATTGCTCATGCTAATCGTTTTTTTAGAATGGTAAGTTAAATAAAAAAAAGGCGACTTGGAGGTCGCCTTTAAAAAAGTTTTAAACTAAACTATCTTACACCATGCATCATTTTTTTAAGCAAAGGAGTAAGTGAAAATAATAAGAGAGAAGCTACACCGCACAAAACAACAAATACCATAAAAAATTCAAAAAGATTGTGAATGGTAACTCCTGCAAAAGTTGGATTTACTGCACTTATTTTATTGGTAACAAGTAATTGTAACTGATCGGCCGTTGGCATTACTGTTTTATCCAAAACACCCTGCAGATCAATTCCCAATTCTTTTGCTTTGGTAAATTGCTCACCGGTTGCGGGCAATATAGAGCCCAGCGTACCTGCCAGCGCATAGCCTGATGCATTTGATAAAAAGAAAACACCGTATAATAAAGAGGAAAATCTTTTTGGTGCCAGTTTGCCTACTAACGACAGGCCGATTGGAGACAGACAAAGCTCACCAAAAGTTTGAATAAGATAAAGGAGTATCAACCACTGTACCGCTAGCAGGCCGGTATTGCCTAAATCTTTTACGTTATGTGCAATAATAAAATAACTCAAAGCTATCAAAGCCAGTCCAATAGCCTGTTTAAAAGGCGAAATGGGCTCTTTACCCTTAGCTCTTAATTTATCCCATAAAATACTGAATGGTATAGCAAATGCAACTACAAATATGCCGTTAAAAATCTGCACCATTGATGGCGGCATATTCCAGCCAAAAAAGTTTCTGTCGGTTTGGTTATCTGCAATAAAGGTTAACGATGAGCCTGCCTGCTCAAAAGCCGCCCAAAAGAAAATAATGAAGAATGAAACAATATAAATTACTAAAATCCTGTCACGTTCAATCTTTGTAATGGAGCCATCAGAAATAATTAAACCTGCAAGCGTAATACCACTTGCATATATGATTGAATAGATAACATTCTGCCCAAAAACATAAAAGAAAAGCAGGCCTAATCCAATAAATACCATCACTGCAACAACAAGCGATTTTGATGAAAAACTTGCTTTTTGCGATTCGCCTTCCTCATAATCAGAAGCATCATTTTTAGAAGGTAAACCGCCAATAGGCTTTCCATCTGGCGTTCTAACATATTTATCTTTCAGTAAATAAAAAGTAGTTACACCAATTAGCATAGCAATAGATGCAGCCAGGTAACCCCATTTAAATGCATGAATATCTCTCACGCCACTTTTATCAACAACATCACCCACTAAAGGGCATATTAACTGACCTAAAAAAGCACCCAGGTTAATGCCCATATAAAAAATGGTAAAAGCAGTATCCAGTTTATTTCTTTCGGCTTTTGGATAGAGGTTACTCACCATGCTGGAAATATTTGGCTTAAAAAAACCATTGCCTAAAATAATAATTCCCAATGCAACATAAAGCAGTGTTCTGGCCAACTCAAGATCAGAACTGAAAGTAGAAGCACTCACAAACAATAACATTTGGCCGATTGCCATCATCAATCCCCCAAGCATAATACAGAGCCGGTTTCCTAAAAAGCGGTCGGCAATAAAGCCGCCGAGCATTGGAGTTAAGTAACATAAGCCAAGAAAGCCACCATAAATAATGGAAGACTGTTCCTTGCTCATCATTAAAGCATTAACTATAAATAAAGTTAAGATGGTACGCATACCATAAAAGTTAAAACGCTCCCACATTTCGGTTCCAAAAAGAACCCACAATCCTTTGGGATGACTTTGTTTTACTGCTTGTTCACTCATGTTTGTAGTTTTTTATTTCTTATTAGTTGGTTTAATTACCCAAAATAGTGAATTTATGTGTAGTACAAACAAATTAAACGAACCAATTTTTTAAACAAGCAGCTTGAGCCGCTGTGGCGGGATTAACAAAAACAGCTATGTTGGTACCGTTTTAAAAATATATTATGTAAACCGGTATTAGAATTTTAAATTGCAAACTGTGTTTCTAGCATCATAATTAAAATTACTAATGAATATACTTTTAGTTGGCTCCGGTGGCAGGGAGCATACATTGGCGTGGAAACTAATACAGAGCCCGCTTTGCAATCAATTATTTATAGCACCTGGTAATGCCGGCACTGCTTTGTGCGGCACCAATTTGCCCATTTCAGTTTCCGACTTTGATGCCATGGCCACAGCCTGCAAGGCAAATAGTATTGATATGATACTGGTTGGCCCCGAAGAACCATTGGTAAAAGGCATTTACGATTATTTTAAAAATAAAAAAGGGTTTGAGCATATAAAAGTCATCGGCCCATCAAAAGAAGCAGCGCAATTAGAAGGCAGCAAGGCTTTTGCAAAAGCTTTTATGCAGAGGCATAATATTCCTACAGCGGCGTTTAAAAAATTTACATCTGATGAATACCTGGATGGTGTTGAATACATCAAAGCACAATCGCTGCCCATTGTTTTAAAAGCAGATGGTTTGGCTGCCGGAAAAGGTGTGCTCATTTGCAAGAGCCACCTGGAAGCCATGGCCGAATTTGAACTGATGTTACTACGCTCTAAATTTGGCGAGGCTGGAAAAAAAGTGGTGATAGAAGAATTTTTGAAAGGTATTGAGTTAAGCATTTTTGTTTTAACCGATGGCGAAAATTATGTGGTATTGCCCGAGGCAAAAGATTATAAAAGAGTAGGAGAAGGCGATGCAGGGCTTAACACAGGCGGTATGGGTGCTGTAAGTCCGCTGCCATTTGTTACTCCGGAGTTTTTGCAAAAAGTAAAAGAAAAAATTATTGAGCCTACCATTGCTGGATTTAAAAAAGACAATCTGGAGTATAAAGGGTTTGTTTTTATTGGCCTGATGAATGATGACGGCGATCCTAAAGTTATTGAATACAACTGCCGCATGGGCGACCCCGAAACAGAAGTGGTGATTCCCCGCATTAAAAACGACTTGGTTGAATTGCTGATTGCTACAGCCAACAAGAGGCTGAACGAAATAAAAATTGAAATAGATGAAAGAACCGTTGCAACCGTTGTGGCGGTAAGCGGCGGCTACCCCGGCGATTATGTAAGCGGTAAACTGATTGAAGGGTTAGATAAACCACCCTTTGAGCAAACCCTTATTTTTCATTCGGGCACAAAAAACGAAGGCGATGAAATTGTTACCAATGGCGGGCGGGTATTGGCTGTTACTTCTTTTGGCGATAATATTGCCGAAGCGGCAGAGCAATCAAATTACATGCTGGAGCAATTGTATTTTGATGGCATGTATTACCGCACCGATATTGGTTACGAATTTAATTGAGCAACATTTTCTGCAACAATTACATGATGGCTTTGCAATAAAAAATTACAAATCCATATTTATTTTTCAACCGGTTTTGCAAAACGCTTCATCATAATTCTTTTACAAAACATGCCAATGCAAAAGTTTCGGTAAAACTTTTAAAAATAAAGGGTTTGCCGTTGTTAATTCAAATAATTTCCACCAACTTTGCTGGCATTGATTAAAATCCTTCTTCACACAACATAATATGGGCCTCTTTAACTTTTTTACGCAAGAAATTGCAATTGATCTTGGTACCGCAAATACCCTCATTATTCATAATGACGAGATTGTGGTGAACGAACCTTCTATTGTGGCATTAGACCGCAATAATCCAAAAAATATTTTAGCCGTGGGCAAAAAGGCATTGATGATGCATGAAAAAACCCACGAAAGTATACGAACGGTAAGGCCGCTGAAAGATGGTGTGATAGCCGATTTTAATGCAGCCGAGCTGATGATACGGGAAATGATTAAACTCATTTATCCCAAAAAACCTTTGTTTGCCCCAAGCTGGCGCATGATGATATGCATACCCAGCAGCATTACCGAGGTTGAAAAACGTGCCGTAAGGGATAGTGCCGAGCAGGCTGGCGCCAAAGAAGTTTATTTGATTCACGAACCCATGGCAGCAGCTTTGGGTATTGGTATAGATGTGGAAGAACCCGTGGGAAATATGATTATTGATATTGGTGGTGGTACAACCGGCATTACGGTAATTGCGCTGGCAGGTATTGTTTGCGACCAAAGTATCCGCATTGCAGGCGATGAATTTACGGCCGATATTATGGAAGCACTGCGCCGCTACCACAGTTTACTGATTGGTGAGCGTACTGCCGAGCAAATTAAAATTCAGGTTGGTGCTGCTATGAAAGATCTGGATAATCCGCCGGATGATATTCCTGTAAATGGGCGTGATCTGGTAACCGGTATTCCCAAGCAGGTAATGGTTAGTTACCAGGAAGTTGCCGAAGCTTTAGACAAAAGTATTTTTAAAATTGAAGAAGCGATATTAAAGGCTTTGGAAACAACACCGCCAGAACTGGCATCGGATATTTACCGCCGTGGTTTATACATAACCGGTGGTGGTGCATTGTTGCGTGGATTGGATAAAAGGCTGAATGCAAAAATTAAATTACCCGTTCATATTGCTGATGATCCGCTGAAGAGTGTGGTAAGAGGAACCGGTATTGCATTAAAACATTACGACAGGTATCCTTTTGTAATGAGATAAAAAGAAATGGTCAATGTCGAATATGTAATTTTCAATGTTTGCAGATTTTTTACATTGAACATTCGATATTGAACATTCCACATTATTAAATTTTCTTCTCCAGGTGCGTAATATTTTTCTTTTCATTCGCCGGTATTTTAATTTCATCCTGTTTCTTTTGTTACAGGGCTTTTGTATTTATTTAATTGTTCATTACAGCAATTACCACAAAGCCATTTTTAGTAAAACCGCTAACCAGTTTACCGGTAAAATAAATAAAAAGTACAACGCCGTTACTTATTATCTGCATCTTAAAAAAATAAACGACTCCCTGGTTGCCGCCAACCAAAAGCTGTACAATAAATTAAAAGCCGATTTTGAACTGCCTGATACTACCAGCAACTTCATTGTTGATTCAATTAATGTAGATACGATGGAGCGGTTTCGCAGGTATCATTATTTTCCTGCCAAAGTGGTTTACAATTCGGTTGCTGCGCAAAATAATTTTATTGTTTTGGGCAGAGGATCATCTAAAAATATAAAAGAAGGCATGGGTGTTATTGACCCAAACACTGGCGTGGTAGGCATTGTAACTGAAGTAAGTGCAGATTATGCTGTGGTGATGAGCCTGATGCATAAAGACAGTCACCTGAGTGGTAAACTTTTTAAAGGCGGCGAAAGCGGTATTTTAAACTGGGATGGAAAAGTGCCTAACATCATATCACTCAGCGGTATTCCTAAAAGTGCCAAAGTTGCCAAAGGCGATACCATCATCTCCAGCGGGTTAAGCACCAGCAGTATTCCCAAAGGAATGATGATTGGTATTGTGCAGGATGTAAAGGCCGATAAAAGCACCAGTAATTATGTGATAAATTTTAAAACATCTGCAAATTTTTATAACCTGGAGTATGTGTATGTAATAGATAATAAACAGGCCGAAAGCATCAAAGCAATTTTAGATACTGTAAAAAGAAAAACCCAGTAACCACATTATACATTATGAGTACACTGGTAAAAAATATTATACGCTTCGCATTATTTATCCTGGTACAGGTTTTTGTGCTGGATAATATTCACCTGCACCAGATGGTTACGCCTTACCTGTACTTTCTTTTCATCATCTGGCTGCCCTTCCGCATGGGCCGCACACAGCAAATGCTGATTGCTTTTGCGCTTGGTTTTGTTATGGATAGTTTCCGTCACCATCCCGGCTTTCATACGGCTGCTTGTGTGCTTATTGCTTACATCCGCCCATTCTTAGTAAATCTTTTAATACCACAGGAAGGTGCCGATACCAATTACGAAGAACCATCTTTTAAAAGTTTGGGTGGCTTTTTACCCTACATGATATTTGTGGGTGTACTTACTTTAATACATCATGGCTGGTTGTTTTTGCTGGAAGCCTGGCAGTTTGGAAACATCTGGTATTTTTTGGTAAAAACATTATTATCAACAGTTATCAGTTTACTTTTAATAATTATTACCGAAATGTTATTCAGCCGGCAACAAAAATTTAAAACAAACACTGTATAACTTTTCAACTTTCAACCATCAACTTTTAAACCTTTCCCTTGTCTGTTTTTAATCAATCAAGAAAAAATGTAATCATGCTGGTTTTTGCCGCCATGTTTGTTATCATTTTTTTGCAATTGATAAATCTGCAGCTTTTTTCTTCTAAATACAAGGTAGATGCCGATAACCAGGGCATTTTTCGCAAGGTAGTTTATCCCGACAGGGGAATTATTTACGACCGAAAAGGCAAAGCCATTTTGCAAAACACCACCATTTACGATTTGATGGTGATACCCGGCAAAATAAAAGGAACCGATACGGCCATGCTTTGCAGCATTTTAGGCATCGACTCTGCCGAATTTCATAAACGAATTATTGCCGCCATCATTAAAAATAAAAGTTACCGGGCTTCTGTTTTTGAGCCATTGCTCAGCAACGAAAAAATGGCCAAGCTTAATGAAAATTTATACAAACTGGCTCCGGGTTATTTTATGCAGGAGCGTTCGGTACGTGATTATCCGTTTGAGGCAGGCGGTAATATTTTTGGTTATTTGGGAGAAGTGGACTCTAATATTTTAAAAAATCCCATTTACGAAGGCTACGTAATGGGCGATTATATTGGCCGTGCCGGCCTGGAAAGAACCTACGAAAAAGTGCTGATGGGCCAGCGTGGTATTGAGTTTTGGAAACGTGATAATAAAAACCGCCTTACCGATCCGCTTGAAGATGGAAAGTTTGATACCGTTGCCGTGGCAGGGCAAAATATGCACAGCTCAATTGATATTGAGCTACAGGCTTTGGGCGAAGAACTGATGCTGAACAAACTCGGTTCTATTGTAGCCATCGATCCTAAAACCGGCGGCATACTTGCCATGGTCAGCAGTCCTACGTATCAACCTAAATTATTAACCGGTGCCGAAAGAAAAAAACATTATGCCGAATTATTGCTGAGCCCTGCAAAGCCATTGTTTAACCGCTCGGTAACGGCAACATACTCGCCGGGCTCAACCTTTAAAACATTGCAGGCATTGGTAGGCTTGCACGAAGGGGTTATTAATACCGATTTCAGGGTTTCATGCTCCGGAGCATTTTATGGTTGTGGTAGTGGCAAACCCATGCGCTGCCTCGATTACGGCACTTTTGATTTACGCAATGCCATCCGCCTGAGCGACAATACTTATTTTGCCACAGTTATGCAACGGGTAATCAATAATCCCAAATATCCAAATATTGATAGCAGCCTGGCCGTGTGGGACAGGTACATGTACGCATTTGGCCTAGGCCATAAATTGGGTATTGATGTACCATCGGAAAAACCCGGCAACATACCAACACCCAAATATTTTAATAAAATTTATGGCAGCGGAAAATGGAATTATTGCAGCTTTAGATCGGTTAGTATTGGCCAGGGGGAGGTTTTAACTACGCCCATACAAACCGCTAACGAAATGGCATACATAGCCAACAAGGGCTGGTATAAAATTCCGCATTTGATTGATTCGATAGAAGATGGTGATAAGTTTGATATGCTATCGAAATTTAAACAAAAAAATAGCGCCATTAATATACCCGATAGTGTTTTTGAAGCCGTGCATGATGGTATGCAGGGTGTGGTAGATGGAGGAACAGGCGGTGGCGCCAAAGTGCCCGGCATTGTAATTTGTGGCAAAACCGGTACGGTAGAAAATTATTACCGTGGCGTTAAACAACCCAACCATGCTTTCTTTTGTGGTTTTGCACCAAGAGATAATCCAAAAATTGCCATTATGTGTGTGGTAGAAAACAGCGGCCGCTTTGGTGGTACGTATGCTGCACCCATAGTTGGTTTGATGATTGAAAAATACCTGAACGACAGCATTGCAAAAGGCAGACAGCCCATTGTTGAAAAATTTAAAAAATTAAATTTAATACCTCCACGTATTTATAAAGAGATGAAAACGGTTGACTCGATGCTGCATTCAAAAGATTCGGCTTACCTTATTGCCAAAGGGTATATTACGTTGATAAGAGACACCATGGAAGTAGATGAAACCGATGAAGAAGCAATTTTAGATCAGCTTAAAAAAGAAAAAGAAGAACTGAAAAAAAATCAATCGAAAAAAGACAGTGGTGATAAGAAAATTACAATTAAGACTGAAGCTATTTTACCAACAGAAAAAAAGAAACCGGAGATTAAGGATACTGCTCAGTGAGACGTGAGCGGTGAGTCGTGAAAAATGAAGCAGTCAGTTTAAACTATTGAAAACAGTTTGACAGAAAACCCATAACCTTAAAAATATTTTTTATGTTTTTAAATTTAGCGCTCACAAAGCTTGATGTTTTTATTATTGGAAAAAGCCTTGTTTTAAGTTGTTACAAAATATCAAAATTATTGCCGCAAGATGAAAGGTTTAATATGACGCAGCAATTAAGAAGAGCTGCGCTTTCTATTCAGCTTAATATTGCAGAGGGGAGTTCAAGAAAATCGCCAATAGAAAAAAGAAGATTTAACACAAACCGGAGACCTGATAATTAAAACTTTTCAATTGCTAAGTAAAATGATAATTTATTAATTCATGACTCACTATTTACATCTCACGACTGACGCTTCACGCCTCAAGTCTCACCACTCACTACTCACATCTCACGATGCATTCTAAAAACCCCTCCATATCAAAAGGAATAGACTGGCCAATGGTTTGGATGTATGCACTCATTGTTATTTTTGGTATCATCTGTATTTATTCTGTTGAGTATAAAAGCACTGATAATTTTGTACAGACATTGATAGGCTTTAAAAAAAATTACAGCAAGCAGCTTTTCTTTTTTGCTGCCAGTGCTGTAATAGCCATTTTTATTTTATTAACCGATAGTAAATTTTTTACAGCCACCTCCAACATATCTTACCTGGTGGGCATCATTTTAATACTGGCAACATTTATACCCGGTGTTGGTAAAGAGATTAAAGGCTCCCGAAGCTGGATACCACTGGGCTTTATGAACCTGCAGCCCGTTGAAATGTGTAAAATTTTTACAGCCCTGGCATTGGCAAAATATTTATCAATGCCCGAAACAGATTTTAAAAAACCAAAATCGCAGATGATTGCAGCAGCCATTGCTTTTGCACCTGCTGTACTGTCGATATTACAGAACGAAACCGGTTTGGCATTGGTTTATTTTTCATTTTTAATTGCCATGTACCGGGAGGGTTTGCCACCGGGTTATTTAATTGCAGGTGTTTCTATGGCCGTTTTGCTGGTAGTTTCTTTGCTGTTTAGTACAAAAACTTTATTAATTGCATTTGCCGTACTTACTGTTTTAGCTTTTTATTTTAACCGACGGCAAATACGCAGAAATAAACGCTTGTTGATAATCATTATTGCCACATGGGCTTTTAGCTCATTATTTGTGGGGCTGATAATACCCTTTACTTTTAAGCATGTTTTTAAGCCATACCAGGCCAACAGAATTTTTAGTATGGTGGGCGTTGATAATCCTTTTGCAGATAAAACAACCACTGCAAATCTTTCCGGTAGTGATGAGCAAAAACAAAAGCAGCTAAAAAGCGAACAGCAGAATTATAATGTAAAGCAATCTAAAATTGCTATTGGCTCAGGTGGTTTTTTGGGCAAAGGTTTTTTAAAAGGAACTCAAACCCGGGGAGATTTTGTACCCGAACAACATTCCGATTTTATTTTTACGTCGGTAGGTGAAAACTTTGGCTTTTTGGGCAGCGGACTTTTAATGCTGGTCTATCTCTTTTTTCTTTTACGCATGATAATGATTGCCGAAAGGCAACGAAGTACTTTTAGTCGTGTGTATGCTTACTCAGTTGCAGGCATTATGTTTTTTCACATCGCCGTAAATATTTGTGTAACCATTGGCCTGGCACCGGTTATCGGTATCACGTTGCCTTTGATGAGTTATGGAGGGTCTTCTCTATTAACTTTTACCATTCTTATATTTATTTTGATAAAGCTGGATGCCGACAGGCAAATGGTGTTGAGGTAGGAAAACCCCCTCCAAGGGGGTTCTTTACCTAAGTTCAACCTCCTGCCTGCTGGCCTTTCGTGCCGGAAACCAGGCAGCTAAAAAAGCAATGGCAGTGGCGGTTACAGCCACTAAAACAAAATCGGTTGCAATCATTTTTACCGGAAAATAATCCAGCAGAAAAGAGCCGCCGGCAAGTTTAATAATTTTAAATTTTAATTGCAGCAGGCAAATAATGGTTGCCAATACAATACCGGCAATGGTGCCAATACTGCCCAGCAATAAACCTTCGCTTAAAAATATTTTTAAAATACTTTGTTGGCTGGCACCCATGCTTTGCAGTACGCTGATGTCTTTTCTCTTTTCCAGCACCAGCATAGTTAAAGCACTTACCATATTAAATGCAGCAATGATGAGGATTAAAGTAAGTATGGCATAAATGGCCCATTTCTCCAGCTTCATGGTATTGTATAAACTGGTGTTTTGCTCGTACTTGGTTTGCACTTTGTAATTATTGCCCAGTTGTGTTGCCAGTATTTTTTTTACTTCCTGCGGATCGGCTTTTTCTGTCAATTTTATTTCTACTGCACTGTATTCATCTGCCGCAAAACCCATCTGCTGTTTTACAAAATCAATATTGGTAATGGCATACTTATCATCAAACTCCTGCTGAATGGTAAACGATCCCGAAGGAGCAATAAAACCTTCGCTGATTGATTGCAGCGGATCGCTGTTGTTGCTGGTTTTTCTGGGTAAGATGACTGCAACCGAATCGGTATAAAATGGAGCACTGAAATTTAATGCCGTAGCATTTTGTATGCCCGAACCTACAACCAGGTAAGGCGCTTCGGCAGTGCCGATAAGATATCTGCCGCGGTTTGTTTTTGCGGCTACACCACTTACTTTTTCGTAATTGCTGTCAACACCTTTCAGGTAAATAACAGTTTGTGCATCCTGGTTTTTAAGCAGTGCCTTCTCTTCAGCAATCATCGAAAAATTTTGAACGTCCGGTTGTTTTTTTAGGGAAGCAATTTGCGCTGCAGTAAGTGTGAATGTTTTGCCTGCTGTGGGTATAATTTTTACATCAGCATAAAAAGAAGAGTAAAGAGATTTAACCAGGTCTTCAAACCCATTAAAAACACTCAATACCAAAACCTGGCAGCAGGTAGCAAAAGCAATAACAGCAACCGTAACCCATGCAATAATGTTAATGGCATTGGTGCTTTTTTTTGCTTTAAAATATCGCCAGGCAAAGGTGAAGTACATGTTGGTTTATTGTTTGTGGTTTTTGGTTTGTTGTTTAAAGGCAGCCTGCTGTTTAAAAACCACTAATTACAAACCACCAACCACAAACTTTTATTTGTCTTCATCTTTTTTTATTTCCTTAAATATCTGCTCCATCTTATCTACATAATCCAGTGTATCATCAATAAAAAAAGTAAGTTTAGGCATACTGCGCAGTTGATGGCGTACCCTTGCGGTGAGTTCTTTTTTAATTTCCCAGCTACGTTCTTCAATTTTTTTAAGTGCATCAAAACTATCTTTTACCTGAAAAAAACTCAGGTAAATTCTAGCTTCATATAAATCGGGCGTAATTTTAACTGATGAAATGGAAACCATGCCGCCATCCATCATACTCATGCCAAGCCGCTGAAAAATATCACTCAGTTCTTTGTTCAGCAATCCTGCCACCATCTTTTGTCTTTTACCTTCTAACATTATGTTTTGCTTTAATCGCTGTAAAATTAGTTACTTTGCTGCGTTTTATCAGCTTTTATATTTACTGCAAAGCATGAAGAGTTTACTTACTATTTTCAAATACATCAAAAAATATCCACGGCTCCTTATCAGCTATTTTGGGTTTAATATTCTGTCGGCCATTTTTGGGGTATTGTCATTAGGCTTGCTGGGCCCGTTTTTAATGCTCATTTTTAAACAGGGCGATGCGTTTAAAGCAGTAACAGGCACTGGTTTTTTTAATAGTATTAATCCGGTTAATTATTTTAAGGAATGGTTGTATAAAGTAATTAACGAACCGGGCGGCAACATAAAAGCATTAATGGTGATATGCCTGGTGGTTTTCAGCTCCATATTATTAAAAAATCTTTTTGCATATCTAAGCATGTATTTTTTAAACCCCATTCGTAACAGGATATTGAACGATATGAGGAGCAGCATGTATGCAAAAATTCTGCAGTTGCCCATTGGTTATTTCAGTGAGCAGCGCAAGGGCGATATTATGAGCAAGCTTTCAAACGATCTGGGTGATGTGGAAGGCTCAACCGTGAGTGTATTGGAGAGTATTTTTCGGGAACCTATTACCATTATTTTATTTTTTGCTTACATGGTAATACTAAGTCCCCAGCTAACTTTATTTCTGGTTATTTTTTTACCGGTAGCCGGTTTTATTTTAGGTAGAATAGGCCGCTCTTTAAAAAAAGAAAATAAAAGCGTGTTACAACAGTTTGGAAAACTTTTTTCAACTATTGAAGAAACACTTGGTGGAATCAGAATCATCAAAGCATTTAATGCTGAGAAAAAAATACAGCGAAAATTTGAGCAGGAGAATGAAGCCATGTATCATTTAAAAAACAAGGCAAACCGCCGCAGAGACCTGGCATCGCCGGTTTCAGAAGCATTGGGTATTACAGCAGTGTTGTGTATTCTTTGGTATGGTGGCAGGTTGGTTTTAAGCGGCGATAAATCTTTTACCTTAAATGCCGGCGACTTTCTGGCTTACATCGCCATCTTTACGCAGTTGATACAACCGTTGAAATCTCTTTCCAGTGCATCGTACAATATACAAAAAGGGGCTGCAAGTATTGAGCGGATAGAAAACCTGATAAACGAAAATGTTGGCATAAAAGAATTGCCCGATGCTAAAGTGTTAGATACTTTTTCGGATTCTATTGAATTAAAAAATGTTGGCTTTAGTTACGAGGATACGGTGATACTGAAGAACATTAATCTCACCATTAAAAAAGGAAAAACGGTTGCATTGGTTGGCAGCAGCGGCGCCGGCAAAAGTACACTGGCCGATTTAATTCCACGATTTATTGATGCAGGACAAGGCGAGGTTTTGATTGACGGAGTAAACATAAAAAATTACACCCTGCACTCCATACGCAACCAGATGGGCATTGTAACGCAGGAAGCCATTTTATTTAATGATACCATTGCCAATAATATTGCACTTGCAAAAGACAATGCGGCAAAAGAAGAGATTATCAGCGCAGCCACCATTGCCAATGCAGCCAACTTTATCAATTCAAAAGAAGAAGGTTACGAAACCAATATTGGCGACCGGGGCATGAAGCTGAGTGGTGGTGAACGCCAGCGCATGACTATTGCCAGGGCCGTTTTAAAAAATCCACCCATCTTAATTTTAGATGAAGCCACATCTGCACTTGATACCGAAAGCGAAAGGCTGGTGCAGGATGCCATCAACAACCTAATGAACAACCGTACATCCATTGTTATTGCTCATCGCCTCAGCACGATACGCCATGCCGATGAAATTATCGTTTTGCAAAAAGGTGAAATTGTAGAAAGAGGAACACACGATAGTTTGATTGCGCAGGATGGGTTTTATAAGAGGTTGGTTGATATGCAGGAAGTGCGGTAAGATAACTTTGCCAAAGTTTAAAACTTTGGCAAAGTTGGTAACCTTGTAAATCCCAAATAGCATTTGACATTTACAAGGAAGATATATAACGTAAACCTTGGTAGGTAAAATTCTAACAACTACTTCTTCGAAAGCTTCCTGATCAACTCATTTACTTTTTTATAATTACCAGCATCAGCAGGTATTAATTTTAATACAGCAATACAATCTGCCGTTTTATTTTGTTTTAAATAAGCAAGCGCCTTCCACTCCATGGCAATGTATTTGTAAATTGATTCCCGAACGGCCAGACTATCAAACCGGTTAATTGCCGAATCATATTTTCCGGTTTCTACAAAACAAATACCCAACGCCAGTTGCAATTGTGCCTCTGCAGGCCGTTGTTTAACCAGGCTATCAAGCAAAATTAATGCTGCGGGATATTTAATCTGATTGTAAAGATTGGTGGCTTTAATCAATAAACTATCGTTATTAACACCTCTTACAACTGCGGGTAATTCTTCTGGCACTGCATATTGAGCATACAGTTGCTCATTACTTACAGGTTTCTGCTCCCATGGTTTTAAAAACAATAGTATTACTATAGAAGCTGCTGCTGCAGTAGCATACAGCAACCATTTTGTACGGTTTGGTTTTAAGGTGATGATCTTTGCAGTTGCAGCAACTTTAAAATGCTTTTGTGTAATGGCCGATAAATTTTTTCTCAGTTCTCTTTCCTCCTCCGATTCACTCATTTCAGTTTCTATAGATTTATACATAGCAAAAATGTCGGCAAAATCTTTGTCGTTTTGCAGGCGTAAATTAAATGCCTGCAATTCATCCGGGCTTAATTCGCCTCCCAGGTATTTTTCTATTTGCTCAATATCACTCACATCATCAGTTTATTAATAGTTTATAATCCGGCGAGGTTTTTATCAATGTTATCAGTTTACCCATACAATCACCTTTCTTTTTTCTGATGTAGGCATAACTTGTTTTCATCAGTTCGGCAATTTCTTCCAGCTTTTTACCGCCCCAGTTATATTGCAGCAATTGCCTGCAGCTTTCTCCTAACTCTGCAAGCTTTGTTTCAATTAAATTTTTCCGGTTTTGAGAAATCAGTATTTCTTCAGCTTCAGCAAAACTGTCTTCACTCACTAAATTACTATATCCCTCTTCAACAGCAAATGTTACATTGGTATATTTTTTTCTGGTAATTTTATTCATCCAGCGGTTGCGGCATATCAGGTATAGAAAAGCTTCAATAGGGCATGTTAGGGTAAAGCCTGCTTTTGCTTTTTTGTATATATCAACCACGGCTTCCTGAAAAACATCGGCGGCATCGGCTTCGGTACCATTGTTTTGCAAAACCATGTATTTTATTTTGCCGCTGTAATTGCTGTACAGTTCATCCAGCAATGCCGTATCGTTTTGTAATAACGCTGTTACATATTTATTATCCGGGTGAGGTGCTGGCATGCTATAAAAATACTTTTTTATCATGCAATCAAAAATTTATCTTTAAACAAATTTATTTTTTCACAAACTGCCGTTTACACAACCCATATGTTACATCACACAGGCATTCTGGTATTTTGCACATTGCAAAGGCAGCCTATGTATATATACGCTAATTTTAATGAATAAATAAATAGTATGCCTGTAAGAGCGCTTTTGGTTGATGATGAAACTAACAACCTCGAAAACCTGAAATATTTACTGGAGCATGATTGTACCGGTATTGAAGTAGCAGGCATGGTCCAAAATGGTACCAAAGCCAGGGCCTGGCTGCAAAATAATAAAGCCGATGTTATTTTTCTGGATATAAGTATGCCCGGCGAAACCGGTTTTGAAATGCTCGAAAAATTACCTGAACACAATTTCAGGGTGATATTTGTTACTGCACACAACGAATTTGCCATGCAGGCTATTAAAGCCAGTGCGGTTGATTATCTTTTAAAACCAGTAAACATAACAGAGCTGCAGCAGGCAGTAAATAAATTAAAAGCGGGGTTGGGCAACCAACAGTTTATCAATCAAAATCAGGAACTGATCAATCATCTTGTTAAAAATTTTACACCGGGGCAAAACATGGTAAAGATTGCCCTGCCGCAACTGGGCGGCATTAATTTTCTGGATGTAAATGAAATTATTTCGCTGGAGGCCGATAGTAACTACACCATCATTCACAAACAGGATATGCAGAAATCGGTAGTTACCAAAACCCTGAAAGATTTTGAAGATATACTGGATGGCAGCCAGTTTGTACGCATTCACAAAAGCCATATTGTAAACCTCAAATACATTACCGAATACAGCACTGCCGATGGCGGCATTGTAAAAATGACTGATGGTAATGTATGGAGCATCAGCCGCAGGCAACTGGACCTGTTTATACAAAAAATGAAAACCTATAACGTGCTGTTTTTTAAATAATCAAATAATTGTCCGGCTAATTTAATAAGATGACAGCAAAAATTAAGTTTTATAAAACAATATGGCTCTGGCTTTTTTTATGCCCGTTATTTACTGCTGCACAAACTTTTCGCTTTACACAATTAACCACCCACGAGGGTTTGCCCATTGATAATGTATATGCTGCAGCACAGGATGGTAATGGTTTTATGTGGTTTGGCACCGACTTTGGCATTGCCCGGTACGATGGTAAACGATTTACTGTGTACAATAAAAAAAATGGCATGGCCAACAAAGCTGTTACCGATATTGTTTATGCCGGTGGCGATTCGTTGATTTTTTGCTCATATCCTTCAACTATTCAGGCAATCCATCAGGATGGGCATATTAATACTCTTGTTGAAAGTGCAGGTTTTGCATTGCAGCAGTTAATCAAACATAACCAACAATATTATTACTACGCTAGGGCAAATAATATATACGGAGTACTGGAGAACGGAAATTACAGATATTATCATGCCGATTCTGTCTTTAATAAAAAAGGGATCATCATCAACAGCATTTTATCACTTCATGAAAAGGGTGTTGCATTTTGCACCAGCAAAGGATTGTTTATAAACAATAGTAATAAACTTACCGTACTGTTACCAAATCAAAATGTACAGTTTGCGGTTTATGCAAAAAATAAAACCATCATGGCAGTGGTTGATGAAAAACTGTGGCAATCGGATGCGTCATCAATATTTAAAGAACTTCCTTTTCATTTTCCGGCAGGCTTTACTGTTTTGCATGCAGCCCAAGAAAAAAATGATGATTTATGGTTTAGAGGGCTTGATAAAGGTGTGTACAGGCTTAGTAATTACGAATTGAGTGAAATGTCTGACAGGCTAAGTGTAGAAAATAAAGCCATCAATGAATTTTTTCCGGATGCCGATGGTAACCTGTGGCTTTGTACCGATGGTGCAGGCGTTTTGCTTAAAAAAAATTCGGGTTTTATAAATTATGAAACTACAGATGGATTAGCCAATAATAAAATACTACGGTTATTAAAACAAAATAATGAATTGTTGATGGGTACCAGTAATGGTCTTTGTGTAATGAAAGATAAAAAAATTAACATTGTTGATGTGCCAAAATCGGGTGTTGGATTACAATATACCACCCGGCTTTTTCCGGTTACAGAACTTGCTACCGGCATTTGCATTAAAAAATCATTTTCTTTTAAAGATAGTGGAAGTGTACATGAAACTATGGTAAAAGATGTAAAAATAGGCCAACGTTTTTTTAGAATATTTAACTCATTATTTGCCTGGCAACAGGATAATAATAATAGCTGGTTAATGAACGGAGCATCACTTATACACCTTCAAACAAGCACTTTAAATAAAGAAATTTTTGATCTGGCATCCTATAAAGTACGCAAAGCTTATTGCATGGCAGCTTACGAAAATAAATTATGGCTTGGTACCGATGCTGGCATTGTTTTTATTGACAGGGATAGCACAAGCTTTACAGATTCAATAGCAAAGCTTAAAATAAAACAGGTATTTAATTTTTTAGTAGATAAAAAAAACAGGCTTTGGATAGCAACTGATGCAGGCTTGATTTTGTACGAAAAGAAACAGTTTTTATTGCAACAACCAGGACAAACAGTGGGCAGCAATTATTGCACAGACCTGACAGAAGATGACTTTGGAAGAATTTGGGTAAGTACCTGGGATGGGATTTTTGTTTTAGATGGAAATAAAAAAACAACTTATAATACCAATGATGGCCTTCCCTCCAAAACTACCAATTGTATTTTATTTGACACAACTGATCAACAACTTTATGTAGGAACTGATAATGGATTAAGCATATTGAATAAAGCACTTTTTTTAACAAATGAATTTTCACGCAGAATTTTTATTAATTGTAGCATTACGGGAGATGAAAATAAACTTGTAAAAGATGGAGTAAATTTATCAGCATCAGAAAAAAACCTTAGCTTTTATCTCAGTTTTCCTTATTATCAGGGAATTAACGAAATTGAGTATGAGTATAATTTGGATGGCGGATCGTGGACAACTACTAAAAACCCAACCATAAACATCAGTGATATCAGCAGTGGGCAACATAGTTTTTCTGCCAGGGCAAAAATAAATGATGTTGTAATCAGCAATGCAGAATCCATTTTTTCTTTTACCATAGAAAAACCTTTTTATCTGGAATGGTGGTTCTGGATACCGGCCTTATTGCTGTTTCAGTTTTTAGTTTTCCGTTTTATTAATCATTTCAACAAAAAGGCAAAAGAAAAAAAACTTGCCTTACAAATGCAACAGGCCGATTATGCCTCACTTAAACAACAGGCTTTCACTTCTTTAATGAACCCTCATTTTATTTTTAATGCACTCAACAGCGTACAGCATTATATTAATAAGCAAGACAGGCAGCTTGCCAATAAATACCTCAGTAATTTTGCCACATTGATAAGAAGGAGTTTTGAAGCAGCGCAAAAATCTTTTGTTACGCTGGAAGAGGAACTGGAAACCATGCGCCTGTACCTGGAGCTTGAGCAGATGCGCTTTGCGGATAAGTTTGAATACAGCATAAACGTAAGCCCGGCAGCCGCTGATGAAGACTGGATGCTGCCCAGCATGATGCTGCAGCCGTTTTTAGAAAATGCATTACTGCACGGCTTAATGCCGTTGTATGAAAAAGGATTGCTTACCATTGATGTAACTGCCGAAAATAATTGTTTAAAGGTTATTATAACCGATAACGGCATTGGTATAGAAAAAAGCAAGGCCCTGCGCAGCGGCGCCAAACACAACAGCAAAGGCATGCAACTGATTAATGAGCGGCTTGAGATTTTAAGTAAACTTGGTCAAGAGCCAATTACATTAACCATTTCCGCATTAAATATGTATGCTACAAACCCCGGTACAAAAATCACACTTACAATTCCCCAGGAAGTGTATGAGGTTTTTCAGCAACAACGTAACCCGGCATAATTGGTTTAGCTTTTCTAGAATGTTTTCCCACAGATTTATAAAAACTCTTTTCTGAGCCATCTGCGAAACCCGCCTGCCGGTAGGCGGGTCTGCGGGCCAATTAATCCGTGCAAATCTCCCGCCTGCGGACGGGACAAGTTGTGCAATCTGTGGCTAAAACAATTGACGCAGTGAATTACCCTGTTTTTCTTCATTCAAATTCAAAATCCCCGCCTCTTCCAAAATATTTTTTAAAAAACTTCCCAATCAGTGTCACAATTTTTCCGGCGCTGTGATATACGGGTGTACGTACAATAAGCGCATCCGGATGCATTTGAAACAATTTATTAAACCCTTCCCAAACGGCAAAAGCCGTTGGGAATCAAATGCAAAAAAACATGAAAAAGAATGTAATCAACCGTTTAGCTGTGATGATAATTGCAGCCACATTAACCCTTACAGCCGCAAATACATTTGCCGCTACCCAACCTGTGAAAATGGATTTTAAAATTTATCCCGATACGCCTTACCTGGCTCAGGTACAAATAATGAAAACTGGTTTTGCTGATACGCCTTATCTCAGTTTTAATATTCAGCCCGTGTTATTAAGCAGCTATCTAAACAGTTTGCTGGGCAATCAGGCCGGGCTGTTTCATGTATTCATTGTGTACATGAATAAAGAAGGAGAAGAGCTGTATGAAGAAGACTATTACTTCGGCAACGGAGATGACACGGATGGCGAAATAAAATATGATTGATGCCACATAACCTATAGGAGTCTGCAGCCAGGCAAAGAAGCGTAGCAGACCCTATAGGTTTTAAACCTAAAAGCAAATGCAGCGCTGCAAACCTTATAGGTTTTAAATCAGCTTACCGTTAACTCAACAACAAACCCGCTACACACAACGCTTGTGTATGCTTACACAGGCTGGGTTGTGCACACATAAACAACACAATACTTTTAACATTGAAATTATTTAAACCTAAAAACAAAAACATGAAAAAGATTTTCTCTTCACTCACAATTATTGTATTAACTGTACTGGTATTATTAAGTTGCAAAAAAAGCGACACAACACCAGTAGTAGATGACTCCTTCGCAACTTTTTTAAGTGCAAATACCGATGCCGTACAAACATTTACAGTTGATGCAGCAACCGGCGGTACCATCACCGCTAAACGGGGTACTAAAATTACATTTCCACCAAATTGTTTTGCAAACCCCGATAACAGCATTACAACCGGTAATGTACTGGTTACTGTTAAGGAAGCCCTGTTAAAAAAACAATGGATACTGGAAGGGCTTAGCACAACCACACAAACCGACATGCTGGTTTCTGGTGGCATGCTGGATATAGCTGCAAAAAGATTGGTTGACGGCGCAGAGTTAAAACCTGCACCAGCCATGCTTATACCAACACCATCTTTGGTAAACGTAATTAAGGTAGAAGTGCCCAGGGTGCCTGAAAGGCCCGATACACTGCGCCTTTTTATACCTGAAGGCCAGGCAGCACCCAGCGGTAAAGCACCTTCATCATGGTCTGCATCTTATTATCCTTTTGGTAATGGCAGCAACAGTTATGTTTTTCAATTGCCACAATTCCGTTGGGTTAACTGCGATGGGTTGGCTAACCAGCCTGGTGTAAAAACCACCATTAAAGTAACACCCGATTTAAGCGGCGTTACCGGCGCAACCGATGTACAGGTAATGTTGGTGTACCGCAATATATCCTCAGTAATTACTTTAAGGCCTTTTGCAACTTATATGGAAAGCTATCCAAACAGCATACCCATTGGCAGCACAGCCGATGTGGTTTGTATTGGTAAAGATGGCGCAGGCAAGATCATCTTTAAAGTATTGCCGGCTACTGTTTTTGCAGCAACTATGAATATTCCCATTAAACCTGTAATAACCGATGCAGCAACCGTAACAGCTTATTTAAATTCTATCAATTAAAAATATCGTGCAGGCATATGAAAAATATGCCTGCATTTTTTTAAAAACACAATCATGAAAAAATTAAACATGCAACTGGTTATTGAGTACGCAATCATATTTGCGGTGCTGGTGGTGCTGGCTGCTATCAAGGTTTTTGCTGCCAATGGGTAAAACATACCATAATCAAACTATGAGAATCAGTTAAATAAAAAAGTATTTTTAAAAATAAACAATTATAAAACAAACACTTAAAACAAAAATTATGAAAAAATTATTAACAGTATTATCAATTTGCTTCATTTCACTTGCTGGCTTTGCACAAATAAATATCAGCACGGGTGTAAACAATACTGCTTCATCACAGGCTGAAGCCAATGGCTGGACAGTTAACGGTAGTACCACAGCACCTTTTACAGTGGCATCTTTTGGCAGCTACTGGCAACCAACACCTATACAGGGCTGCAATGCACGGTGGGTGAACCCAACAGCTACCACCGGCACTCAAACACCAGGTTTTTATATTTATGAAAGAGTAATAAATGTACCCGCAACAGGTATTAAAACCCTGACATTAAATTTCCAGGTGGCTTATGATGATGTATTAACATCTTTAGAACTTGTACCGCCAACAGGCCCGGCAATTCCATTAACTGCTGTAAACCCCAAGCCCTATTATTTAAGTAACGCCATTACCACTACGCAGGATGTATGTGGCAGAACGGGCAACTGGAAAATACGAGCCAAAGTTCAGTACATAGATGCATTGGGAGCTTTTATACTTTGCGGCACAGCAAATTTGGTAAAAGGTGTTTGTTGTGATTGTCCAATACCAAACACAAATGTAAACTTCAGCATTTGCAGCTCTTTAGGTGGCGGCACAACTGCCACAGCATCAGCATTGGGTGCAAGTGTTGGCTTAGGCAACGGCTGGACTTTAAAACAAGTAAGTTGCCCAAGCACCAACCCATGCAAATGGTTACCAGGTGGCATTAAATGGCAAACTACGGGTAGTACAATTTCAATCCCATCATCTGTACTCACACCAGGTTGTTATGTGCTTACCCATTATGTTAACAGATGTTCTAAGCAATGGGACCCTAAACAATGTTTATCATACAGATCAATTTGCTTTACCATTTGTGATAATGGAATTACAACCGCTCAGGATGTAAATCCTAAAATGGCCATGAGAAAAACGGGCAGCGATGATGAAAAAGTAGAGTTAGATGAAGTTGAAAAAGAAGCAGAAGCAGTTGGAGGTAAAAATTAATTCTCAAAAAAATCTTGGAGAGATGACGTCTTATTAAAGATGTCATCTCTTCTTAAAAAAATAGAATCATGGAAAATTTTATAATCTTATTTGCAGCAGTTTTATTGGCCAGCCAGGCCATAGCACAAAATCAAAAATTACAGAAATGCCAGCCATGGCGCAGCGTAACGGGGTACAATCAATTATGTACTGAGTTGGGTTCTTTTAATTGTGCCCGGCTAAAGTGCCCCGGCAATTCCAATACTATTGTAAAAGATAAGTTATTGTTAGAAAACCCCAGTAGTGGATATTATATTTTTAGCAGTGCTGTGATAATTTCAACTGCTACTCAAAATCAAATTATTAGCCAGGCAACAGTTTGGGCAAATGCAAACAAACCTGCTGGTTATACCATTGAGTTTATAAAATACATTCCGGATATTATAACATCATCTGGTACGGTAACATCCGCAGGTATTGATATTAAAGTAACATATAAAACTTGTACTGGATCAATAGCATTGCCAAATTAAATAAACTAGAAAATAAACAACAATGAAACACATAAAAAAGATAACTCTGTTTGCAGCATTGTTTTTTATTTTTAAACACTGTTCTGCACAAAAAGATATCATCTACAAAACCGACAGTACCCAAATCCGTTGCAAAATTTTAAAAGCAACCACCGATAAATACGAATATGCTTTTGCGGATTCGGTTAACAGAGTTTTTAAAACCAAAATTTTGAAAACACTGGTTGATTCAGTTAACTACAATTTTTACGACAGCAACCTGGTACAAAATAAAATATTCGCTAAAGTAACAAAACCAGTTACAGAAGAAATAACACCTGTGCAAAAAAACTGGAAGTTTATTTTAGGTATAGGATTAAATGTAGAAAGCATTATTGAGTTTAACAATCCCTTTGGCAGTGATAAAAAAAGCCTTTCGGGTACTTGTGCTATAGATGCAGGTATCAATTACAGCAAGGATGGCAGCCGTTTTGCTATGACCAATGAAGTGCATTATATTTTCGGACTGCAAAAGCCAGGCTTTACCAGCACCGATTATTTGCAACGGGTAACAGATGATATAAATTTTCTGCAGGATTTGAGTCTGGCCATAGGTAAAACAAAAAAATGGAATTTTAATGTAATTGTAAAAGCATCCACCTCTTTCTTTACCATTTACAGCGGCGATTATTTTAAAGATTATACCAGCCTGGGAAAATCAAAAGCATTTTTAAGCCCTTATGATGTTACCATATCGCCAGGTATAAAATGGCAGCCCAATAAATACCTGCGTGTTTCCATTTCGCCGTACTCATTTAATTTGTACGGTGTAAAAAATCAGCAAGTTTCTAATACAGGTGTTTTTATTACCGATTTAGACGCATCGGGCAATTACAAAAAAAATCTTTTTAAAAGGCTTGGTGCCGAAGTTAATTTTTGGTACGATAGGCAGATACGTAAGTGGCTTAATGTGCAATACCGGCTTGGCCTGTCATCGAACTATTTTGAAAAAATTGCAAAGAATGGTTTGATGGATGGGCTCTTTATTACACGGGTTAAACTGGTAAAAGATCTGTACCTCACCCACCGGGCAACATTGAAAGGTGATTTTGCAATGAGCCCGTTTAAGCCGTATTATAATCAGAGTATTTTATTGAGTTATTCAAAAACGTTTTAAAGAATGCGAAGTTTGCTATTGACCAGCGCTATGAGGTAAATTATTTTGGTATGCTTAGTTTGAACAAGGGGTTGCTGATGGCAACCCCATTTTTGTTTTTAAGAATTGTGTAAAACCGTTTAATCAGTCAATCATGCATTACACACAGCGATTGTGTGTTTTGGTACAGGGGAGGTTGTGATGAATGTTTTGGGATTGTACTTTTATTTTATGGCTAAAGAGAATATGAGAAATAAATAGTGTTATTAATTTAAGGTAGCATGGTTAGAAAACTATTGCGAAAAATTACAAATAAGGCTTAATTTAAACTTTCAAAAACCAGTAAAAATGAATCATTTAAATCGGTTTAACCTGTTAATAGTAATCTTAATCTCTTCAATTCCAGGCTTTTCTCAAAGTGTAACTGGAACTACTGTAATACAAAATACCAGCGCAAACAGTTTTGATATAAAAGTTACACAAACTGCCTCAAAGCCAGTTAATACATGGTTAGAGTATGGTGATGGCGGATTCTCCACAAAAGGAATAACAACAAGGATTTTAGGTAAACAATTTTATCCGGCCTTGGTTGCAGCAGCACCTTTGTATGATACTGGAAAAGATTTTAGCCAGGTTACAGTTTTAAATACAGCTATTATTACTGGTTACAATACCGGTGTTTTAAACCAATCCGCAAATAAGTTGCCTGTTCTACCATTGGATAAATGGATTTATGTTACACAAAATGTAAGTGACATTGCACTGAATGACCCGATGATATTTGCACTAACATACAAGATTCTTGATGCTGCCCCAATCCAAGGCTTTAACATAAAGAATAAGTATGAACTTTTGTTCTATTATAACGATACACGTTCATTTAATGATATTAATGCAGTGAATAAAATTCCAGGAATTAACGTCGATAATATACGAGTTTTTGAAAAAGAAGAAATAGGGTTTTCTATGCCGAGTGGGATGGAAAGTATTGATAGCAGGATCAGCGGCTTTAAAAAATGTATCAGTTTTAAATTAACCCAATTGCAATTAGACGGGGAGAGAAATATATTCATAAATACAAAAGCTTTTGGGGATTTGGAGATAGGTAAATCATGTTCCATATACGCCATATTTGTTGAGACAAAACCTGATGGATCTAAAAGGAAAATTGACGATTTCTTTATTGATAGAATTCCCTTCGCACTTGCTCATGACCCAAACTATATTGTACAAACACCATTTTGTATAAAAAACCCAAAGAAAATCAAAGAATTTACCTATAAAGTTCATTTTCAAAATATAGGAGCCGGAGATGCAGATCAGGTGAGGGTTGAAGTTATGCTTCCAGAAGGAATGGATGTAAAAACTTTGAAAATACAAAGCTGCAATTTTGCTTGTGTTGATGCAAAAAGTTTTTTTAGTACTTCAGAAATTAACTCAAAAAAACTGATTTTTTTATTCAACCCAGAACAAATTCCCAGAGGTAGGTTATTACACGGAACTTTGCTTAAAGGAAATTATGTTGATAATCCCTCTGTAAATCCATTAACAACCGGGGAAATACATTTTACCCTTAATGCCACTACACAGGTGCAGGATAGTCTTGAGGCATATGCTGATATTTACTTTAGGAACAAAGCTGATGGGTCATGGAATGAAGTGGTAAAAACTAGAGTGGTTAAATCTTTTTATAAAGATTGTTGTGACTGTTCGGTATGTGTATGCCCACCCATACCCGTGCCTTCGATATGCTATAAAATCTTGGGGCTTTGCTGGTGGTGGTGGCTTATTATTTTGGCAACAATAATTATAATTTTATGGTTATTGAAAAGGCAAAGAAATAGTAATAACGTAGCAGTTTAATTTATTTACAATATGCTTATTTTTTTTAAAGCCTTAACATTGTACATGTTTAGGGCTTTTATATTTTATAGACTGATAATATTTCTGACTTTTTTCATAATGCTGTATGGTTGCGCCGATAAGAGTAGTGCCGGTAATGCATCAGTTTTGAAAGATACTGTAAGGGTATCTTATTTATTGAAAATCCAAAAAATCGAACAAGCTAAAATTATTGCAGATAGTTGTTTTCAATCGTTGCTTTTTAAAAAAAAATATAGGGATTATATCATTTTCTCAAACTGGTGGAATTCTCAAATAGTTAAACTTGGTATAAAAATAGATATAATTCAAAAACAACAGTTTAATAAAAATATTTTTTGTGCTTCGGACTTTATAACTATAGACTCTATAACAGGACCTATAATTACAAAAGCTTATTATGACTGGGTAGAAAATGCTTTTAAGAGACTTAATCGTAGAGATGACAGCGTCATATTGTGTACAGAAAAAACAATAAGTTTTAATAGGCGTTTTAAAGTGCTTCAGGTTGCGGATGAGCGTTATTCTTATAAAATACTCGGCATTTTATTTAATCAGATTGGAGATGTAAAAAAGAGCATTACCTATTATGAATTAAGTAAAAATCTTCTTGAACCTGATAATTTTAAAGGGCTTGTTGCTGCTGCCATAAATCTGTCTATAGCTTATCGTGATTTAGGTAAATATGATACTGCAATAAAAATTGCTGAAAGTGGATTGCTATTTTCTCAAATTAGCCCAATTCAAAAGGCTCATCTTTATATTACTTTAGCTGAATGCCAATCTCAAAAATATTTGTATGCCCCGGCTTATAAAAATATTGAAAATGCAAAAAGGATATTAGTTTCAGATACAACTAATATTAAAGAAGCAAATGAAAAAATGGCTTTTGCTTTTAAGCAAAGCAGCATTATTGAACGTGAATCATTTCATCAGTATTCTAAAGCCACTTTTTCAGCAAAGCTGGCTATTGAGAATTATCAAAAATCTACAAAAGTAGAAACGAGGGAATTGGCAAAAATTTATTTAGAACTTGGAAAAAATTATGAAGTTCTCGGAAAGTTAGATAGTGCTTTGATGGCTTATCATAAAGCATTGATAGCAGTATCAAATCTTGATTTGAAGAACCCGGCGGCACTTCCACAAGATTCAGTATTGTATGCAGAAAATACAATACTTGAGGCTTTAGATTCTAAGGCTTTTATTTTTAATAAACTGGCATATACAACTAATGATTTAGGATATTTAAAAAAAGTTCTTGAATGTTGTAAAAAAGCATTTATAGTTGAGAAAAAACTGACAAAAAACTTTGTTTTCGATGAAAGTAGATATTTGATAGAAATTAGTAGCAAAAGAAGAAGTTTGTTAGCGGTAAATGTTTGTTATAAACTTTTCCAAATAACCAAAAAAGAAGAATGGAAAGCAAAAGGATTTGCTTTCGCAGAACAAAGTAAGGCTTTGGCATTGCTGGAATCTGTAAAAAGAAATTTAGCATCCAACAGTGCATTACAAAACGATACACTTTATCAAAAAGTGCAGGCATTACAATTACAATTGGCATATACCGAACGCAGCCTTGCCGAAGCAACCGGTGATTCTGCAAAACAAAAACTACAGCAGCAAAAAACTAAACTGGAGAACGACCTGCTGTTTGCCAATACTGCCCTGGGGCGGCAAAGTATTGCGTATAAAACAGTAATGGAAAAAGAAGACAGTATTTCTGCAACCGCAGTTTCTTCGGGTTTATTAAATGAACATACCGGCTTAATAGAATTTTTTAATGCAGATACAGTTACTTATGCATTTGTATTAAATAAAAAACAACCCATACAGTTTATACGGTACAATGCAACCATGTCTGCCGAAATTGATTCGCTGCTTTATTTTTTTAAAACCGCATCGGCTATTGGTAACCAGCCATTGCTTTATCAAAAAATAGCGCATCAGTTGTACCAAACATTACAATTTGATAAATTGGATAAAGGCTGGCAAAACCTAATCATCATCCCCGATGGTAAATTAAGTTTTGTTCCCTTTGATGCACTTATTACCAATGCAGCATTTACGGTAAACCTGCAGCAGGCCAGCTACTTCATTAACCAATGCAATACGCTTTACGGATATTCTGCTGCCATATTATTAAAGCAGTTACACAACAATCAAACGCAGTATAACAACACTACAGTTTTTGCGCCGGTTTTTTCCAACAGCGAAAATCATCAGCAACCTTTATTGTATTCGCTACAGGAAGCAGCAGCAATTGGCAGTAATAAAAACACGACCAGCTTTGTAAATGAAAAAGCAACGCTTGGTAATTTTAAACAGCAGTTTGCCAATACGGGCATACTGCATATTGCCACACATGCTTATGCCGATACGGGGGCAAACAGCAACCCCAAAATTGAGTTTATAGACAGCAGCCTTTTGCTGAATGAATTATATGCCATGCATACCAATGCATCGCTGGTGGTGTTAAGTGCCTGCGAAACCGGGCTGGGCAGGCTTAACAGCAGCGAAGGCTCTATGAGCCTGGCCCGTGGCTTTTATTATGCAGGCGCTAAAAATGTAATTACCAGCTATTGGACTGTGGATGATAAAAGCACGGCGGCATTATTTACATCGGTGTATAAAAATATGAAAAGCAGCAGCTCAGCAACTGCCATTTTTCTTGCTAAAAAAGAACTCATCAAAGATGGAAATGGCCATTTTTCATCGCCTTATTATTGGGCAGGTTTTGTGCATATTGGTATGCCACAAAAAAAAGAAGGCGGTAATTATTGGTGGTGGTTGTTAATTTTGCCTGCACTTGTGGTCTTTGTTTACAGGTTACAACGCTCAAGACAAACCCTATAGCTTTCATACACTCTCCATGCTCTAACTATGCTTCATCCATACGGCATCCATGCTTTAGCCATGCTCTAGCCATGCTTTTGACTCGTATAAAGTGCCATTAACCGACATACTACGCCCCCTCAATCAACCCCACCGCATTACCCCACGGGTCAATAACGGTTGCAACTTTTATTCCGCCGCCAACATCAGCAACAGCATGCAAAACAGTGGCGCCTTCAGATACTAATTGCTCCACACAGTTTTCTATGCCATCAATAGCCCAATGGCTTACGGTTTGGTTGCCAGGCGTTATGGTTTCATCCTGCGGGTGCAAACCAAGTTCGCAACCATTAAAATCAAAACCTACATAAAAGGCTTCATCAAAATAGGGTTGCACGCCGGTGAGCTTGCTGTACCATGCTTTTGCTGCCTGCAGGTCGGGTACATAATAAATAACGGTTCTTAATTTTTTAAACATAGAATTATTTTTAACCACACTAAGCCACAAAGGTTAACAAAGTTTGCCAATAAAAAAAGGAGAACGATTTCTCATTCTCCTCTTAATTATTAATTTTTAATTCTTAATTATTTAGCTGCTCCCATCTTCGCTTCCATACTTAAGGTAGCGTGTGGTACTGCACGTAAACGGGCTTTGTCTATCAATTGGCCGGTTACACGGCAAATGCCATAGGTTTTATTTTCGATACGCATTACCGCCTTCTCCAGATGATCAATAAAAGTAATCTGGCGGCTGGCCATCTGGCTCAACTGCTCCCTTTCCATACTCATACTTCCATCTTCCATGGTCATGTAACGGGCATCATCATTATCGCCACCCATTTCATCCTTACGGGTAATTAATCCCTGCAGGTAACTCAATTCTTTTTTGGCAGAATCCAACTTGCGGTTAATAATTTCTCTGAACTCAACCAGGTCACTATCGCTGTAGCGGTTAATGGGTGCTCCTAAATCGTGTTTAGGCTGGTCCAAAACTGACTTTGTAAAATCTGGCTGATATTTACGGGCCGTTTTGGTGTTTATTTTGGGTAAAACAACCGGTTTGGCGGGTGTAATCTTAATATCTTTTGCTTTTTCAGGCGATTTTGCCTTTACAGGAATTGCAACTTTTTCCGGAGTCTTTTTAACTGCAACAGGCTTAACTGGTGCTTTTTTTACTTCAATTTTCTTTGTCATGGGTTTGATTACGGTTTTTTTTGCGGCAGGTTTAACAACAGGTTTTGCTGCTTTTTTTACCACAATTGGCTTTTTTACGACCTTTTTTATAACTTTTTCTACTTTTTTTACTGGTTTAGCTGGTTTTTTAGCAACAGCTTTTGGAGCCTGTTTTTTTGCCACAGGCTTTTTTGCCACCACTTTTTTAGGTGCAATTTTTTTAACCGGAGCAGATTTTTTTACCGGTTTTACAACTTTTTTAGCTGCTGGTTTAGCCGCTTTCCCCGACTTTATCGGGGCATGCTTTTTTGTAGCCATACTATTATCCTTTTTTAAGTACGTTCACTTGTAATATAGCTTCATTCACTTCAATCTCAATTCCGTTATTAATGGAGGGTAAAAAAGCAAGCGAATCAGCCAGAATTTCGGCGCAAATATACTCTTTATATTGAATTATAGACGGTTGTATGGCATCATTTTCGCTTACCGTAACATCAATCCTGTCGACCAGGTTAAATCCACTGTCTTTCCTTATGTTCTGAATACGGTTTACAAACTCTCTGGCAATTCCTTCTTTTTTTAAATTATCTGTAATTACTATATCTAATGCTACTGTTAGCTGGCCTTTTACGGCAACTTCGTAGCCTGGTATCTCGTCTGTGGCAATTTCCAGATCCTCGGCAGTTACCATTACCGGCTCTTCGCCCAAATTTTTATAATCTGGGTTCAGCAAATATTCAGCTTCCAGCACTTTATCTATGGTTGCATTATCAAAAGCTGCAATCTGTTCGGCAGCCCACTTCATTTTTGGCCCCAGTTTTTTACCCAGAGTTTTAAAATTGGCCTTGGCTTTTTTCTTAATAAAATCATTCTCGGCTCCCAACACATCCACTTCTTTAATATTTGTTTCGGCCTTAATAATATCTTCTACCTTTTTTATTCTGGCTTCCATGGTTGCATCCATTGCCGGAATGAACACTTTTTGCAACGGCTGCCTTACTTTAAGGTTTACTTTTTTACGCAACGATAATATCAGGGAAGAAATATCCTGTGCAAGCTGCATCCTCTTTTCCAGGTCAATATCAATTACGGCTTCATCAGCCTTAGGAAAATCTGTATGATGTACGGATTCGTTGGTAAAGCGGTTTGAAACGCTGTTTAAATTATTAAACAACCAATCTGCAAAAAACGGAGCAACAGGTGCCATCAGTTTGCACAAAGTTTCCAAACACTCGTACAGGGTTTGATACGCACAAATTTTATCATGCTCATACTCGCCTTTCCAAAACCGGCGGCGGCAAAGCCTAACATACCAGTTGCTTAAATGGCTGTCAACAAACTCCTCAATAGCACGGCCAGCCTGCGTAGGCTCGTAGGCATCAAAATTTTCCTGTACATTTTTTATTAAAGAGTTTAGGGAAGATAGAATCCATTGATCAATTTCCGGTCTTTCTTTAAGCGGTATGTAAGCTTCTTTAAAAGCAAAACCATCTACGTTGGCATACAAAGCAAAAAACTGGTAGGTGTTGTATAATGTGCCAAAGAATTTACGCTGCACTTCTTTAATGCCTTCCACATCAAACTTTAAACTATCCCAGGGCGATGCATTGGTGATAAGATACCAGCGTGTAGCATCTGCACCAAAACTATCTATGGTTACAAACGGATCAACAATATTACCCAGGCGCTTGCTCATTTTTACACCATTCTTATCAAGCACCAAACCATTAGAAACAACGGTTTTGTAGGCAAGACCGGTGGCCCCTCCTGGAACTACGTTCGTTCCCTTATCAGGGAACCCCAGGGGGGAGGGATTATCTATTAAAAGATTGTGCTTTGCTAACTCTTCTTCGATGCTTTCTTTTAAAAGTGCTGCCAGCGCATGTAAGGTATAGAACCAGCCCCTTGTCTGGTCAACACCTTCGGCAATAAAATCGGCAGGGTAACTTTTTGCAAAGGTTTCTACATTTTCAAAAGGAAAATGCCATTGGGCATAAGGCATGGCGCCACTATCAAACCAAACATCAATTAAGTCGGGCACACGCTTCATTGGCTTGCCTGAGGGGCTCACCAAAGTAATTTCATCTACATAAGGTTTATGCAGATCTAAAATGCCCTCATGCAAATAATGCTTGTTTGTTTCACCGCCCAAAACTTCGGCAGCTTTTTTTATTTCGTTGTTTAACTCTGCAATAGAACCAATACACAATTCTTCTCTGTTTCCATTAGCATCTTCTGCTGTTTTCCAGATAGGCAAAGGTGTTCCCCAAAAGCGGCTGCGGCTCAGGTTCCAGTCAACCACATTCTCTAACCAATTACCAAAGCGGCCGGTGCCGGTGCTGGCGGGTTTCCAGTTGATGGTTTTATTGAGCTCCACCATCCTGTCTTTTACGGCCGTGGTTTTAATAAACCAGGCATCCAGCGGGTAGTAAATAATGGGTTTATCGGTACGCCAGCAATGCGGATAATTGTGTTCGTATTTTTCAACTTTAAAAGCCCGGTTTTCTAATTTAAGTTTTACGGCTATGTCAATATTTACATCTACATAACCCTGCTCATCTTTATAGTCTTTTACATAACGGCCGCTGAACTCGCCAACCCCAACTACAAACTTGCCCTGCTTATCAACCAGCGTTAAAATGCCAAGATTGTTTTTTTGCCCAACTTTAAAATCATCTGCACCAAAGGCAGGAGAGGTGTGTACAATACCGGTACCATCTTCGGTGGTAACAAAATCGCCAAGGATAACTCGGAATGGTTGTGCGCCGGGTGTTATTTCCTGTATTTTTTCTAAAGTATTGGCTTCGGAGGGTAGGAGTTGTTCGTATTCACAATCTTCTAAAACTTCCCCTTTAAATTCAGCAAGAATTTTCCATGGAATCAATTTTACATCAGCAGTATAATTTTCAAAATCACCGTTTTCTCCTTCCGGCTTGAAATACTTACCTACTAATTTTTTTGCAAGGATAACATTGATGGGCAGATGAGTGTAGGGATTAAATGTCTTTACAAATACATAATCGATATTTGGCCCAACGGTTAAACCAAGATTTGATGGAAGCGTCCACGGAGTGGTGGTCCATGCTAAAAAGTAAGTATCACTCGTTATTAATTGATCTTTATCTAAATCTTCAAACCACTGGCTTCTTATAAAAGGCCTGCTTAAAATATTAGCCTGGAACATCGCAACCACACTCGTGTCCTTCACATCTTTATAAGTTCCCGGCTGATTCAGTTCATGACTGCTTAAACCTGTACCAGCCGCAGGCGAATAAGGCTGTATGCTCACACTCTCATACAAAAATCCTTTTTTATACAACTCACTCAAACACCACCAAAGGCTTTCAACATAATTGTTTTCAAAAGTTACGTACGGGTTTTTTAAATCAACCCAGTAACCCATTTTTTGGGTAATGTCGTCCCACTTATCTTTAAAGCGCATCACCACTTCACGGCATTTTTTATTATAATCTTCTACCGATATTTTTACGCCGATATCTTCTTTGGTTATGCCTAACTCTTTTTCAACACCCAGTTCAATTGGTAAGCCGTGCGTATCCCATCCGCCTTTGCGCTTTACCTGAAAGCCCTGCATGGTTTTGTAACGGCAAACCAGATCTTTTAAAGTGCGGGAAATTACATGATGAATACCAGGCATGCCATTGGCACTGGGCGGGCCTTCGTAAAATACAAAGGGGGGAAAGCCTTCACGAAGCGTAACACTCTTTTCAAAAGTGTTTTCTTTTTTCCATTTGGCCAGAATTTCTTCGCTGATGGAAGGAAGGTTTAATTGCTGATATTCAGTGTATTTGCCACTCATGTTTTGAAATGTTGCTGGCCAAATAAAATGGTTAGGCCAGAGGGTCAGACCATTTTATTTGGTTCCTCCACATGGTCTGACCCCTCTGGTTTGACTATGTGGAGGAATTGGATAGAATGTTTTAGTTTTTAATAAGTGTGCAAAGGTAGTAAAATAGCAGTGTTCAATTACAGAGCATATTTGATAATTTAAAAGTGTAAATACCTAAGGGGTTTAGTAAATACACGGTTGCAAAATTATAAGCTATAGTGAAAGCCCTATTGGTAGTAAATCTTAGCGTTAGTTATCCACATTTTTAAACTTCTGGCACAGTAATGGCAACATTCTTTTCTGAAAATAAGACAGTTAGTTTCTGAAAATATACAATAAAGAGTTTTGCTGGTTTAGGGTTTTATTAGGGTAAAAAGACGGGGGTATTCTTATTCCCGTCTTACTTTTTAAAAAATTAAAATTAAAAAATTAAGGTTCCGCTTTAATCCCCAATATGATGACAACAAATATCTCAAAGAAAACAAATTTTTAAAGCACGTACAAACAACAAAAAATAGCATCCATTAAAAGTGGATGCTTTTTTTATGCCTGCATAAAACCAAAAAGCTGTTCTTTAGAGGGAGCAGCTTTTTGATACACGTGTATTATTTTATTTAATTAAACTGTATTTAAAAACTGGCTTACCTCTTGTACCACCATCGGTACCAATACCCATGCTCAGGCATTTAAGTTTGTAATAATTGCCGATTGCATCTTTAATAATATAAAACCTATCCTGCCGGGCACCGGTTGCAGGTTGTGTACTGCGCCAACTGCTGCCAATGGCCCAGCGGTTGGTTGAAAAAGTTGTGTTGCTCACACTATCTTTATTGTAACCATTATAGGCAGATGTTGCCAATGCGGCAGTTGCATAAATTTTTGTACCAACCGTAACACCGGCCAGGTAATTTACGGCAATCAGATCGCTGAAATTATAAGGCACCGGCCCTGCACCAAAGTTTGCTTCAAAAACAGAGTAACTCCAAACCAGATCCCATTTTTCTTTTTCGGGTTGTGCCTCTACCACACCATTTTCAAAAGAAACTGTTCTGAAATTATACACGGCATCTTTACCAATCTGTATGGTTATAAAGGCTTTATCCTGTATGCCGGCATACTGCAAGCTGTAACCACCGGCCGCATTACGCAATACCCTTAATTTAACCCATGGCCGGGCTGCAATGCCACCACCGGTGCCACGGTTTAAAATAATTACTTTGTTATCTGCATCCACAGCAGATATTGCAGGGATAACAGTTTTAGTAAGATCGCCAGCAATGTTATCAAAATAAGCCAAATCGGGCGGCAGCGGGTTAAACTGGCTGGTGCTTAAGGTTAAACCAATGGTATCGGCAGCAGTTACATCTGCCAGGCTGTTTGCTGCAAGCACTTTGGCACCGGCAACAGCAAAGTTGTTCAACACAACTCTAAAATCGGAGCCGCAATAAAATCCAAGATCCCAGGCAGAGCGCAAAACAGGGGTTTGTTTGGCGGCCGATAAATCGAGATAAACCGAATT
>JAYURR010000108.1:0-4664 GCA_043756605.1 Chitinophagaceae bacterium | reverse complement strand
CCAATATCGCCAATGTACATGGCGGGCCTTTTACGAACCGCTTCTAAACCTTCTAAAACCTGGATACTGTCTGCGCCATAACCTGTGTTGGCGGGGGTGGGAACTGCTGCTGTTTCTGTGCTCATATTTTCGTTCTAAATCACTTTTGATATGTAAAATTCAGATTCGGGCGAAGGTACAAAAAAACAGGCGTTTCAGGCAATTAAAAGGGGTTTATTTTGGGGTGACTTTTTGCCCCGGTTTTGGCCACAGATTACACAGATTTACACGGATTTTTTCTTGAAATTCCTAAGCTATCAAAAAGAAGCAAAAATGAAGGCTTCTATAACTTTAAACGTTAAACCTTTTGAACCTTAAACCCCTTTCCGTATCTTTGTATTGAAATTTTTCAATGAATCAACAATTCGATATATTAAGTATTGCACACCGGATGCCTCTTTTGCAGGAGGATCTGGATGTATTGCTGCATGTTGACCGTGTGGTGCCCGGCTCGGTAAATTACTCTATAAACCGCTACCGCAAACAACCACAATGGAATATTGATGATACCGGTATTTTAATTTACCATGTTGAAAAAAATAATCCCGAAGCCAATTACCTGGAGCTTAAATTTTGTGTTAGCGGCAATGTGTACTGCAGGCAAAAACAAACCGAATGCGATTTTTGTAAATTCAGCACCAGCAAAAGCTGTGTTGAAAAAGTTGATAGTGTAGATGTGGTTAGCTTTAGTTTTAAACCAAATTATCTTACTCAATTTACAAACAACAGTACCGAAACTGGTTTAACCGAAAACGTGCTTTCATTTAAACACAAAACATCTTTCAGCAAACAATTGCCTTTGTGTGGCAAAACAAGAACGGCCATTGAGGCATTACTGAATCATACTTATACCGATACAAGAGAGAATATCTTCATCAATGCCCAAACACAAATCTTATTGCTGTACAGCATGGATTGTATGCTGGGCGATGATAAGGAAACTGAATTTACCTGCAAATTTTTACAAAATGCCGAAGACCGTGAAAAGATCATTAAAGCCCGTGAGGTTTTATTGCAGCATATTGGCGAACCCATTACCATTAAGGCACTCAGCCGGAAAGTGGCTATTAATGAGTGTTATTTAAAGAAAGGTTTTAAAGAAATTTTTGGTACTACTATTTTTGATTTTTATCAAAGTCAGCGGATGGAGCATGCTAAATATTTATTGTACGATAAAGGCCTGAGCGTAACAGAAGTATCTATGCTGTTGGGCTATTCATCTATCTCTCATTTTTCTACAGCGTTTAAAAAACACACCGGCATTAAGCCTTGTGAGTTATTATTGCGCTAGTTTTCCTCTTTACGTAAATAGTTTTCCCGATTAAACGGTTGTTTGTTTTTTAATGGTTGCAGTTTTGCCATCAAAAAAAAGACGGTGAAAAGAATCAACATTTTAATTGCAATGCTGGGTATCAGCTTATCATTAACAGCACAGGATAAAAATAACCTGCCAAAGACCGATACAACAGAACCAACACATAAATACCTACCCGATGTAACCGTAGTTGGCCGGTACAGCAAAAGCGATATACAGCAACTGCCCGAAATTGTGGGTACATCTATTTACGCTGGTAAAAAAAATGCATTAATTGTTTTGGATAATGTAAAGGGTAATGTAGTAACCAATAACATGCGGCAAATTGTTGCCAAAGTACCCGGCATACATATCTGGGAGAGCGATGGCAGCGGCATTCAGATTGGCCTGGCCGCAAGAGGATTAAGCCCCAACCGCAGCTGGGAATTTAATGTACGGCAGAATGGTTATGATATTGCAGCAGATCCGTTTGGTTATCCCGAAGCATATTACAATCCTCAGTTACAAGCAGTGCAGCGTATTGAAATTGTAAGAGGTCAGGGCGCCTTGCAATACGGCCCGCAGTTTGGTGGCCTGGTAAATTATATTTTACGCAACGGAAGTGAAATAAACAAAAAGTTTGAGTTTGAAACACAGCAAACAGTTGGCAGCAATGGTTTGTTCAACAGTTATAATGCTGTAGGTGGCAAAACAGAAAAAATGCATTACTACGCTTTCTTCGATCATCGCAATGCAGATGGATACCGCCAAAACAGTAAATACTACACCAATTCGGGTTTTGGAACATTTACATACAAGATCAATAAAAAATTCTCGTTAACAACAGAAGTGATGCGTTCAAACATCCGCAGCCAGCAGCCGGGCGGGTTAACAGATGTACAACTTTCACAGGATGTTAAACAAAGTTTCCGCAGCAGAAACTGGTTTGATATTACCTGGACAACTGCAGCCATCATTGCCAATTACGATTTTAATAAACACAGCAGACTGAATGTAAAACTATTTGGTATTTGGGGCGACAGAAACAGTGTGGGCTATATGCCTGGGGGGGGAATTATTGTTGCAGATACTATTAATAAAAGTACCAACCAGTACAATGCCAGAAATGTAAATGCTGATAAATACCGCAATGCAGGCCTGGAAGCCCGTTTTATAACTGACTATAATTTATTCAACAGTAAACAAACTATTTCTGCAGGAGTTAGGTTTTACAGGGGTGGCACTTTCCGTTATGCATCGGATGGGAAAGGTAGCACCGGAGCAAATTATGATATGAGCTTATCAGACGGAATATGGAACCGGGATATTGATTTTAAAACAACCAATGTAGCCGTATTTGCCGAAAACATTTTTCATGTAACAAAAAGCTTTTTAATTATTCCCGGCATTCGTTATGAATACATAACCGGTACTGCCAGTGGCAGAAACGGATTTACCAATACAGGTGCAGAAATTATTTTACAAAATCAAAAAAAGTCAAGAGGATTTGTGTTGGCAGGCATTGGAGCAGAATACCATACCAGCAAAGCAACAGAAATTTATGCAAACATTACGCAGGCATACCGGCCGGTACAGTTTGCCGATTTAACTGCACCGCCAACAACCGATATAATTGACCAGGACCTGAAAGACGCAAGGGGTTACAATGCAGACCTTGGCTACCGTGGCAAAATAAAAAGCTGGCTCTTTTTTGATGCCGGTGTTTATTACCTGCAGTACAATAATCGCATTGGCACTATTGTGCAACAAAGAGCTGACGGCAGCTTTTATAATTACCGCACCAATGTTGGCAACAGCAGTAGTAAAGGGTTTGAGGGATTGATTGAATTTAGCCCGGTGAAAGCTTTTAGTAAAAAAATAAACAAAGCTGATGTGAGTATGTTTGTGAGCTACAGTTACACAGATGCTAAATACGGCAACTTAAAAGTTATTACAAAAAACAGCAGCAACCAATTGGTAGAAACCAATCTTAAAAATAAAAAAGTAGAAAATGCACCTGAAAATATTATCAGAACAGGGTTGACTGTTTCCTACACAAAACTTAGTTTAACAGGCCAGTTAAGTTATGTAGATGCGTCTTATGCAGATGCAAATAATACAATTGTTGCAACAGCCAACGCACAAAACGGATTGATACCATCTTACACTGTTATTGATTTAACTGCCGTTTATAAATACTCCCCTAAACTTAATTTAAAAGCGGGTATTAATAATTTGGGTAACCAAAAATATTTCACCCGTCGTGCAGGTGGTTTTCCGGGTCCCGGGGCTTTACCCTCAGATGGCAGCACATTTTTTGTTTCAGTTGCTGCAAAATTTTAAAGAAAAAATTTAGACATAATTTTATTTACAAAACGGGTGCTGATTTTCGTCAGCACCCGTTTTGTTTTTGGTCATGTTTTCTGTCATCATTTGGTAAAAGAATATGATTTACAACAGTTATTTAACATCATGACAAAACCATGATAATTCTAAAACCGTGTGCAACCAACTTTGTGCTTACAAAAAACCAAAACAATAAATCTTTCTTGAATTTTCAAATCTTATACATGAAAAAAATCATCAAATCCATTGCTTTACTCACTTTGGTATTCAATACCAATTTCCTGTTTGCCCAACAAGATTCTCTTTTCCATAAAAACCTGGAAGAAGTAGTAGTAACCGGACAATACAAACCGCAAACGCTTAAAAAATCGGTTTACCAGATCAGGGTAATTAACAACGAACGTATTGTACAAAGTGGCGCCAGCAATGTGCAACAGGTGCTGAATACGCAGGTTGGTTTTCGTTTTGCTGCCGACAATACATTAGGCACAACTGATGTGCAACTAATGGGCATGAGTGGCCGCAATGTAAAAATTTTATTGGATGGCGTACCTATGATTGACCGTGGCGATACCCGTGAAAGCCTGAACCAGGTTGATGTTAACAGCATTGAACGCATTGAAATTGTGGAAGGCCCCATGTCGGTATCTTATGGCTCCGATGCTTTGGCAGGCGTTATCAACATCATTACAAAAAAGAATAAAAATAACGGGCTTTCTCTAACTGCAAAATTGCAGGAAGAAACTGCCGGTAAAGAATATCACGCTTTTAATTACAAAGGTGTACACCAGCAAAACTTAACCGTGGATTATAAAAAGAACAACTGGGGTTTTACTGCAGGCGGTTCACACAACGACCTGAATGGTTTTGGTGGCGATGCGTATGGGAGGGAGAAAATATGGCTGCCTAAAGAGCAATGGCTGGGCAATGCCAGAATCAGTTATGATAAAGGGCCGCTCAATATTTATTTCCGCACGGATGTGCT
>JAYURR010000107.1:0-4671 GCA_043756605.1 Chitinophagaceae bacterium | reverse complement strand
TTTTAAACTTTATCTCGTAACTAATATCGGGCATAGGCCAAAATTAAGCAGAAAAAGCACGAATTTGCAGCCTATTACGTTTTTAAAGGGTCTTATTTTTCGATAATAACTATTTTTTATACATTTTTGCATGAAACCAACCGGAAAAGATGATTAAAGGGATTTACCATTCATTGGTGGAGCGAAAGCAACAGCACAAAAAATCATTTGCCGTATTGATTGACCCCGATAAGGTTAACAACAGCAACCTGCTGCCATTGATTGATATGGCCGTAGCTGCCAGGGTTGATTATTTTTTAGTGGGCGGCAGCCTTGTTATCTCCAATTATTTAGATGAATGTGTGCAATTGATAAAACGCAGTTGCAATATTCCCGTAATACTTTTTCCCGGCAGCCCCAACCAGGTTAGCAAATATGCCGATGCACTTTTATACCTGTCGCTCATCAGTGGCCGCAATGCCGATATGTTGATTGGTCAGCACGTAATAAGTGCACCGCTGGTAAAACAAAGCGGACTCGAAATACTTTCTACCGGTTATATGGTAGTTGATGGTGGAGCACCCACCACGGTTTCTTATATTTCCAATGCCTCTCCCTTACCGGCCGATAAAAACGAAATTGCCATGTGTACCGCCATGGCCGGCGAAATGCTGGGCATGAAACTCATTTACATGGATGCCGGCAGCGGCGCCAAACGTGCCATCAGCGAAGACATGATTGCCAAAGTGGCTTCCGTAATTGAAGCACCACTTATAATCGGTGGCGGTATAATTGAACCCGAAAAAGCATACCTAAACTGCAAGGCCGGTGCCGATGTAATTGTGGTAGGCAATGCCATTGAAAAAGATCCCAATCTTATTAAAGAAATGGCCGCTGCGGTGCATAGTGTGGCGGTGAAGGTGTAGGGCCTGAGTTTTATTTTTCTACTGCATAAGTAATATTTTTTTAGACAGATAACAATACTAATTTGTTTAAATACTAATTTAGTACTAATCAAAACTAATCTTCTTCATGAAAACTTTATTTGCATTTTTCTTTACCTGCCTGTTTTTTTCTGAAACTTTTTCACAAGCTCCTGTTTTTGCAATGCCTCCAGAAGGTTATGTTCTTAATCGTAGTCCTAATTTTATAAAACTGAATAACGTGTATGTTGGTTTGAAGGTTGTTTCACATGCGAAAAAGTATGGAGAACCAAACTTAAGAAGCAACAGTATTTCTGTAGTAAACTATAACAATAAAATGGTTGAGCAAGGTGAAAATGCCTTGTTTGAAGGAAAGCCGGTTTTCAGTGGATTTAAAACAGAATTGGTTAAAGGTAATAAAATATGGCTTGTTACCGGGGATATGGGTAACAAGTGGGGCAATCAGGGAAATATACGTGCCACTGAAATTAATGCTGAAACCTACAAACAAGGCGTATCAAAAATTATTGTTTCTGCAGACGAGTTGGATGAGCGAGGAGATTATTGGGGATATAAGAGAATCATTAAAAGTTCTCCCAATTTAAAATACCATTGTCTATTTTATGGATATCCAAATGATAAAATTTTTTTCATAGCATGTTTTAACAGTGATTTTGACCCTGTTTGGAAAGGAAAAAAGCAAATTGATAAAACAGAGATTTACCAGGTAAGTGATGTAAGTATTAATGATGAGGGTGAAATAATTATTGTAAGTATTGCTAAATCGATTGCTTCAATTTCAAAATACGATATAAAAGGTAGTGCAGCACATCAACAAATAAATTTCGGAATGGTTGAACCAGCTTTTATTGATATTTTAGAAAGTAAATCAGGTAAAACCTATATTGGCGGTACTATGTTTAAAGACTCTAAATTAGAGAATGTAGTATTTCTTGCTAATCTGGAGAAAGATTACACAGTAAGTAATATAAAGCAATTAGATATTGCAGGAAGTATTTTAGACAGACTGGCTAAAGACGGTCTTGCTAAAACCGGAGATAAAAAAAATGGACTTACCGGTAAGTTTATACATTCAGAACTTGTTGAGCAGGGCGATGGGAAAGTAAAGCTTGTAACAGAAACCAGTTATGCGGATGAACAGAGTAATGGCTACATGGGTTTTGGAGGCTTGATCATAACCAACTTTAGTAATGTTGAAAATCCATTTTCGCTGATTCCGAAATTTATGGTTGACTTTAACAGTTGGCCAAGGGTAAACCAGTTCGTTGCAACCCCATCATTAAACAACATAACAGTTTTTTATAGTGATAATGAACTGAATATTAATATTGATCTTAAGGAAAGACAAAAACCTTTAAACGGTAAGGCAGTAGCAGCATTATATGCTGCAACAGTTGATAATAATGGTGAAATTAAGCGAGAGATATTTTCAACCATGGCTAAGGAAGTAAAAGGGACAGCTGAGTTATTAATACAGGCCTATCTGGCAAATAAGGAATAAAAGAATTCTTGAAATATAATTTGAAAAAGATCCCAATCTTATTAAAGAAATGGCCGCTGCGGTGCATAGTGTGGCTGTGAAGGTGTAATTTTTTTTGAGCCCGGCATTTTATTATCTATTAAGCTTCATTGGCGTCGCACTCTTGTACATTAAATCTTTATTGAGCAATCACTTGCATTTCTCTTCTTCTTTTTCTATTTTCACTGTACACTTATAAACTCCTTACACCCAAACCATACTGAATGATAAAATTTATACAAACTTCTTTCTTTATTTCCTTTTTATTGTTCTGCAGTTTTTCTTTACAGGCACAGCATACACATTTTCAAACAGGCGATATTTTTTTAGGCCAGGGCGGCGGCATTATACAATGGCGTGATAGCAATCATGTATTGATAAAAACCATTAATACCGGCGATGGCGGAGGAAATGGAAATGGCACAGGGTTGCGCATACACCCCATAACCGGGCAGTTGTGGTTAACCAATTCAAACCTGCCGCCGGGCAGTACCAATGGCATACGGATAATTAATACAGATGGCACTATAGGTAATACCATCAATATTTCTGCTTATCAAAAAACACCCACATCCATTACATTCGATAAACAAGGCAATGCTTATATTGGCGGCCTTTGGAACGATACCGGCGATGAGATCGTAAAAATAAATTCCACGGGTACGGTTATCATTGATCATTTCAAAGTGTCAACCGATGGATATGTTTGGGGCCCTCAATGCGTTGAGATGGATTGCAGCGACAGCATTCTTTACTACACCGCCGGCAGGGCAAAAATTAAGCGGTACAACGTGGCCACTCATACACAATTACCGGATATTGCTGATCTTACACCGGTACAAAACTGGTTTTTTGCTATGCGGCTTTTACCCGATAGTTCTATTATAACGCCTACGGCAGATAATAAAATACTACGCCTTAATGCAGATGGTATAATTATTAAAAACTATGCCCCTGCAAACCTCTGTGGCTTTTATCAAATTGCTGCCAATGCCGATGGAAAAAGTTTTTGGGCAGGCGGACTGGCTTTTAATGGACCGATGTATAAGTTTGATATTGCCAGCGGTAACGTGCTGGATTCTTTTATGGCCAGCGTTAACCAGGGTGTAAACATTCATGGTATTGCGGTGTATGGCGACCAGTTAAAAAACTGCAAATCACCAGACCCTGATCCACTTCCGGTTGTTACAACAAGCATGCATACTTATCCAAATCCCACCAATGGAAACTTTATGCTTGAAACAAAGCTTACCGGAAAATGCAGCATTAAAGTGTTTAACAAACTTGGGCAGCCGGTGTATTACAGAGAATATAATTTTACAGGCAGCAATAACAAAATACCTGTTGAACTACGCAACCTGGCCGCAGGGTTTTATATGCTGCAGATAAGGAATAATAACGAAGTGCATAGCCAACGGATATTGATTAATTAATGAGTTGAAGAAACGTGTATCAATAAAGAAAAATTAAAAATGGGCAGCAATAAAATTGCTGCCGCTGGCTTAAGATTATTTAGCAAGGATAAGACCAAATTTTTTATTCTTTGTATCAAGCACCAATTTATAATGTAAGAAAATTTTATTTCCTGTCATACCACCTATTCCCATCTTCATCATTTGCTCTACCTGCGCAGTACTTGCTCCTTCTATGTATGTGGAGTAATGTATGCGAATTTTAGTGCCGCTTATTTCTATACTGTCTTTTGATGCTATACTGTTTGCGGTTAAGTATTTATCCCAGGATTTAACTTTGCGTTTAATAATTTCGGCATTGGGCATGGCAAGTAATTCGCATGTTTTTTTATCAGTTAGTAACTCATACATGCTGGAGCCCGTATCAAAATAAAGCATAGTTTGTTTACCCTGTACTTTTGCAGGAAGCAGTATGCTTCTTCTTACATACATAAAATTAGTTAAAGAAAGATGAGACATTAATACTGGCGGAATGGCTTGAGAAATTGTCAATCTCCTTTTTGGGTAATCGATAATTATTGTTTTGCCATCAATTAAGTCGGCTCCAATTGTTCCTATTATTTCAACACTGTTTTTATCCTGCCAGTTGATGGTTGAACTGTCAAACTGTTTTATTACTATCTCTTTTGCCAAAACAGGCATTTTACCTGTTTTAAAAGAAAAGTTCATCAACTTTTCGGTTGATTGGTTTAGCTGCATTGCTTTTGGATACTTTAGCTGAATGGCGGACAGTTTATTTTTATAGAACAGTGAATAC
>JAYURR010000106.1:0-43304 GCA_043756605.1 Chitinophagaceae bacterium | reverse complement strand
GAGCTGGTTAACACCACACCATCACGTATCCAGGTGTAGCCGCCCGTTGGAGCCGCTGCAGATGGAGTAACAGTGGATGTTAAGGTAGCCGTCATACCAGGTAATAATGCACTGTAAACAGGTGCAATTACTACAGTTGGTAATGGGTTAACAATTAACCGGGCTCCAAAGGAAGTAGCAGCCGCACAAGGCGCAGCTCCATTAACAATAACACGGTAAAAATTACCGCTAAAGCTCACCGGAGGTGCTGTTATAGTTAAGGTTGCTGTTGTAGCACCGCTGTAAACACCACCATTGGTAATGTTTGTCCAAGGCGGGTTATTGCCATTGGTACTAACCTGCCACTGATATGTGAACGGACCAGAACCACCTGGTACTACTGTGAAAGTAGCCACCTTATCGGTACAAATGGTTTGGTTTGCCGGCTGCGAAGTAATTGTAGTTGGTTGATTAACCGTTACAATAACTGTTCTGGCCGGTGATGTACATGCTGCAATTCCCAGGTTAAAATTAACCGAGAAACCACCTGCAATAGTACCTTGATCGCCAGCCGCATCATCAAATACAAACAACTTCCATGTTCCGTTAACGTCGCCTGTAAAAGTTGATAAAGTTGGGTTTGGTTGAGCTACAGCACCAGGTCCTGGAGCTGGCCAGTTGTCTGGCTCTGGCCCAATCAGGCCAACAAAGTTTGTTGGTCTGTAAGTACCTGAAGGAGGAGCTGCTGCACCTGTCATTGTAGTTGGAGCCGCATCATCAAATATGTAGGTGTTATTCGAAAATAAACCCGCTGCTCCTATATCCGACATCAGGATAACATTTTGCCCTGATGGAGACTGTAACAGAATATCAACGTCATCTGTCCAGGTATGGCTTATGCCACTAATAGTTACTGATTTAACGCTTACACCGGTTGTTGGTAAACCAGATACCACCACATTGGATGGGTAAGGATTTCCATTACCAGCAGCATTGATAGTTATTGGTGCCGTATTGGCAAAAGCCAATGGTGGAACCGGTACGCTTTGTACAGTTACTTGGTAAGGATAAACACCAGCTGGTGTTGGCCTTGTCCATACAGTATCTCTTGGAGTACCTGCATATGGAATAGTAGCTGCAGCATCATTAAATAAACCTGCAATTGGAGACCATGTAGCTGGAGTTGCAATAACACCGCATACATACGTTATATCAATACACCATGATGTAAGTGTACCCTGATCACCACCAAACGCATCAACCATCGCCAATGTCCAGGTACCGTTTGGTACGCTATACAATGCATTCCAGTTGGTAGTTGTTGGCGCAAATCCTGTAGGACCTGAAGGAGGTGCTGCTGCTAAAGAAGCATCAGCCCTAAAGGTTCCTGTATAAGGATTAGATCCGGAACTCAACGCTGCTGTACCTGTTGAACTGATTCTGGTATTTACAAAACCTGTTGTAGCCCCGGTACCGCCTGTGTTAGACAGGTAGTAATCAAGGTTTAAGATCTGACCATTTGGCGCTCTTAACGCTATGGCAACATCACCATCCCAGGTATGGTTCATGTTGAAAGTAACCGACATGTTAGATATGTTACAACCTGCAGGAACGCCAGAAACAGTTAAGTTGCTGGTAGCACCTGAAGCAGTAGCATCTGGTATTACTACACTGATAGGACCAGAACAAATCTGAGGAAGATTTGAGGTTGTTGATGAAGAACTCACCAAACGAACCGCAGGATCACCCAGACACATAGTAACAGAACTTGGTGTTACTGAGGGTGCTGGTGGTGTGTAGTTAACAAATGCTTTAGCTGTATTTACACAACCTGTTGTAGTATTGGTAGCCGTTACAGTATAAACTGTAAACACAGTTGGTGCTGCATAAACTACTGCTGTATTGCTACCTAAGTAAGGGTTGGTTGCCGCTGCATCGTTATACAATCCTGCTAACGGAGACCATACATAAGAAAGCGTAGAGTTTGTAGTACCTGGTACTGTATAATCTACTGTTACTGACCAGTTGGTTAAAGTTCCAACATCGCCAGGGCCGCCATCTGCCATAGCAAGTGTCCACGTACCATTTGGTGTAGAGAACAATTGATTCCATGCTGTAGCTGTAGATGGGAAACCTGCCGGATTCTGAACTGTAGGACCAGCTACTGTTCCATTTATAAGATCAGCTCTCCATGTACCACTAATTGGTGTTGAAGTTGCCGTTCCAAGAGCGGTAGTACCTGTTGAACTAATGGTAGTATTTACAAATCCCGAATTAGGATAAGTACCTGCCTGGGTAGCAGTACCAGTCATATATTTATCAAGATTCAATACAGTACCATTAGGTGCTTTTAAGTTAAAAATCATGTCTCCCACATATGTATGGGCTGGCATGTTGAAGTTAACCCTGATACCTGTAACGGTTGCGTTGGCAGGTACACATGTAACCGCAAGGGTTGCCTGTGCGCCAGTAGCTGTATTATCTGGTACTGCAATACTAATTGCGCCAGATGCTGTAGTACAACTACCTGGTACCGGAGGAGGAGTAGAAGCAGTACTTAATTGTGTACCACTGATACCCGCAACACCACCACAAGAAATCTGAGGTGTAATTGCAACAACCGGTAATGGATTAACGGTTAAGGTTGCACAGTTTGAAATGTTAGCTGTACCTATTGGTGCACATACACCACTAACTACAACACGATATCCATAACCATTCATTAAACCGGTAACCGGATTGATAGTAAGTGTGGCTGTGTTTACACCACTGTAAGGTGCTCCATTAACTAAATTAGTCCATGTGCCACCTGTACAGCCTGCAGTATTAACCTGCCACTGATAAGTTAAACCAGTTCCGGTTGCACCTACTGTAAAGGTTGCAGTAGTACCGTCACATCTAACATTTGCAACTGGCTGTGTAGTTACAGTTGGACGCTTGTTAACTGTAATTAATACAGAAGCCTGTCTGCTACAACCATTCGAACTGGTAGCAGTTACCGTGTAAGTTGTTGTATTCATTGGAGATGCTGCAACAGGGTTTGAAGTTGTAGAACTTAAACCTGCAGCAGGAGTCCAAAGGAAAGTATATCCAGGGCCAAGAGGGCCGCCACCAGTAACTGATGTTCCTGTTAAAGAGAAAATGTTGTTTACGTTAGCAGCACCGCCACCAACATTACAACCAGATCCTCCATAACCCCAACTTGTACAAGGTGTACCAAAGCCACCACCTGGGTTTTGCCATGCGTAAGGGCTATTTACTACGGGAGCTCCGTAATTGCTCCAGAACCATTGACCACCGGCAGCAAAACTCATATTAACCTGCAAGGAAACCCAATAGGTACCACCGGTTAAATTAAGTGCAGATGGTAAAGTAACCGAATAGTTACTACCAGTGCGTACAAAGCTGGTAAGATTTGGATAAGATGCCACTACTGCACCTGGTAAATTACCTCCTGAATTACTGTAGAAAAATAAATTCACAGAAGTAGGATTACCGGTTCCAATTCCATTGGCTGTCATTTGAGTAATTGACCAGGTTGCACCTGCTGGTACAACAAAATCATCTGCCGACTGCGAGTTAAATGCAGTATTAGCTGGTTCAAAAACCTGAGAAGGTGAACCATTTGCCTGTGTTCCGGTTTGGTTGTATAAAACACCCAAAGGAGAAGCAGTTCCTGTAACAACTGTTAATAAAGTTGGATCACCTTCACAAATAGTTGTGCCGGGATCAGCTATAATAACAATTGAAGGATTAGGATTTACAGTAATGGTGAATGTACTAGGTGTACCGCTACATCCCACAGCAGGTACTGATGGAGTTACCAAAGTAATTCCCCAACCTCCTGCAATATTACCAATATCGCCACCGGCCATATCCGTAACATACAGGCTCCATGTACCATTATAATTTGAAGTTGTATTGAATGTATTGGCAAAAGTAGCTGTGCCATTAGGCGCAGGATAACTATATGGTACTACCGGAGCTGGTGCAGGCCATATTGCCGTTGTACGGGCTGTTGGAGCATAACTACCAGTTGGTATTGCTGCAGTGCCGGTTGGCATGGCAGGTGAACCATCTATAATGGTAATTGTTGCAGTTGCATCAAAACCACCAGATCCCCCAACTCTTGCCATAGGTACAAATTTCTGACCACCTGGTCCTACCAGCAATACGCCAATATCATCAGACCATGTATGTTGTATGTTGGTTAATCTGATTGATTGTACACTAACACCAGTGGTTGGAAGACCAGACACTGTAATATTTGATGGGTAAGGATTAGATGCACTACCAGCACCGCTACCAGTACCTGTTGCAGGTATAGCAATGTTTGCTGCGTTAGTGAAAGTTACAGGGCCACCTGGGGTGCTTCCACCAACAGGCACAAGGGGTGTTACTGTAATAGTAGCAACCAAAGGAGCTGCACCTGCATTTTGAGCAATAAATGAAGCTATATTACCCGTACCAGCAGCAGCAAGGCCGATGGCAGGTGTATTGTTTGTCCAGTTAAAAACTACACCTGCTGTTGGGCTGGTAAAGTTTACTGGAGCTGTTGGGGCACCAGCACAAACTGTTTGGTTAGGTACTGGATTTACAGTTGCAGTTGGATTAACTGTTATTGTAAATGCAGTTGTTGGGCCGTTACAAACAGAAGTTACGTTGTAGTTTAATACAACCTGGCCATTACCTGTTTGTATGTTGGTAGTTACCACACCTGCAGATACACCGCCTGTGTATGATGTACCACCAGCACCGCCGCCACCGGCACCTTTATCGTTACCTGAGCAAGCAACAGTTCCTGCAGAACCGCCGCCACCGCCAGCACCGCCGAGGAAGCCACCGCCTCCACCGCCGCCGCCGGGTACGCTTGCAAAACTAAAGCAGCAGCAAGTTTGTCCGCCACCACCATTTCCGCCTGCCGGTCCAAAACTTGCTAAACCAGGAGCACCTAAGAAACCTGCACAGCCAACTCCGGCTGCACCAGGTACAACTCCGATAGCTCCAAAACCGCCACCAGCTACACCACCAGGTGTAGGGGCATCGGTTCCGTTTACACCATTGCCATCTCCATTTCCGCCGGCTCCGCCAGCCACGCCAGCGCCTTCGCAACCAGCTCTACCGCCACCTCCGCCGCCACCGGCTACAAGGATACGATCTGCTGATGAAGCTCCTGGGAACCTTACATCAGATGCGCCGCCACCACCGCCAGAAGTAGCGTTACCGCCAGTTCCGCCGCCGTTAAAGCCTGCACCAGGTGCTGTACCTGCGCCGCCTACAAATATGGTAAGTACCTGGCCGGGTGTTACCGCCAATGTACCAGTTGCTCTTGATCCTCTTCCACCTGCACCACCGGTTGCACCATTGCCCCCTGTTGCGCCGGCTCCACCTTCTGCACCTAAGGTAGTAAGGTTGATTGAACTTACACCTGCAGGCACAGTAAAGGTTTGTGCACCGCCTGTAAAGTTAAAAGTTGTTGTTGTTGCTGTTACAACAGTTAAAATTGGCGTTACTGTAATAGTAGCAGTAACCGCATTTGCTGTTGAATTGGTTGCTGTAAAGCTTGGTATGTTACCAGTGCCACTAGGTGCAAGGCCAATAGATGGGGTATTGTTTACCCAGCTAAAAGTAGTACCTGGTGTTGGGCTGGTAAAGTTTACAGCCGCTGTTGGTGAGTTGTTACAAACTGTTTGGTTTGGAACAGGGTTCACACTGGTACAACCTGGAGGGAAGTTATAAGTAACTGTATTGTCAGTACTTGTAGATGCATTATTAGGCTGAGCCGTAGCATTTGTACAAACAGCAGCAGCAATACTAGCTATCACAGTTCCGGTTCCAGTCATGCCAGATACGGCAACATTATATGTTGTACCGGTTCCGGTTACTGTACCTGTTGTTGCACCTGCAGTTCCACTTAAAGTAACATCACCTGTTGCAAAACCAGTAACTACCTGATCAAAGATCACAGTAAAGTTAATTGGCGATGCTCCCGTAGGATCGGCCTGGGCCGCTGCCTGGTTGATTGTTACATTTGGATTAGCCGCTGCTAAGTTATAAGTAACAGTGTTATCAGTACTGGTAGATGCCAGGTTGGGTTCGTTAATTGCATTAATACAAACTCCCGCAGGAATTGTAGCAATAACGGTTCCGGTAACTGTCATACCCGATACAGCAACATTATAGGTAGTTCCGCTTCCTGTAACTACAGCTGTTGTTGCACCGGCAGTTCCTGCTAAGGTAACATCACCGGTTGCAAAACCTGTAACCGCTTGATCAAACACCACCGTAAAATTGATTGGTGATACTGAAGTAGGGTCTGGTTGTGCTGCAGCCTGGTTAATAGTTACAGTAGGATTTGTAGCTGTTCCGCCGGTTATACTGAAGTTGGCATTAGAAATGTCAAAGAAAACATTACCTAGTGCTTCTACTTTAATACGTGCAGTTGCAGTTGTTACGTTTGGAATAGTAACAGACTGTGACCCATCGTTAGGTGTACTGGCTAGTACTACCGTTGGATAAGTTAATCCACCATCTGTTGACATCGAAATCATAACATTGGCGCAGTTAATAGGTGCGCCAGTAGAGCCAACCACATTCCACGTAACTGTTTGTGTTGAACCACCGGTATAACTTTCGCCACCATTAGGAATGGTAACGGCAAAAGGACCACCCGTGTTTACCACATTTATCTGGTAAACAGAGTTTGTCTGGCAACCATCTGTTCCGCTTGATGCGTAACCACCACCAACAGTTCTATTATCTCTTACAGATAATTTAAACTTCATTGGCCTGGCAACCGGTGATAAGGTTTCACCTTTTAAACCATTCATTGCTGATGGAGGTGCAGCAGGGTAACCTGCTAAAATCACCGCAATATCAGGGAATGTTCTAACACCTGTTGTTTTTGGTATCCTTGATTTAAACAAGGGGGTAGTATTACCTGCAGCCGCTGTTGCGCCTGCATTCCAGGTAGAGTTACCGGTTCCGGTAACATCCCATTGTTCCCAGCAATAAGTAAGCGGGTCATTATTAGGATCTGTTGCAGTTCCTGATAATGTAAATGGAGTGCTGATAGGAATACTAACGCCATTATTGGCGAGTGCACCTATAACCGGAATTCCGTTTGCAGTAGCAGAGGTAGTGCCACATGCGCTACCGGCTCCTGAAACAAAATTGCTTATTTCATCAAAACTCATAGCATGAAAGAAAGGGTCACTATTGGGCTGAATGTTTTCAGCACCGCAAATACCGGCATAAGCCTGTATTGTTGTACCGCTTCCTGGTTCAAGCTTTGTACTGTTGGGAGATGATCCGCAACCAGCCATGGTATGGTTACCGCCAAACTGGTGGCCCATTTCATGCGCTACGTAGTCAATATCATACGCATCGCCTGTTGGATTTGGGCTACCGGTAATACCTCTTGCTTTTGAAGTTCCGCAAGGAGAGTTTAACTGGGCCAATCCACCACCACCGGTGCTGAACGTGTGTCCGATGTCATAATTGGCAGGAAGGATATTTGCATCACAAACAACCTGACTTTCGTTAATTAAAACATTGGCATTGTTGTTTCCTGTAAAAGGATCTGTTGCCGCATTTAAATATTCTATTAAACCATTACTGCCTACCAACGTCATCGTGATAGATAATTCAGTACGGTAAACACCAACTACGCGGTTTACCGATGTTACAATAGCAGCATGCAAAATAGCTGCATTACCACCAGCTGCAATACCCGGAGCCTGTGCATACTCTCCGGTACAGGCTACAGCTAACCTGTAATTCCTCATTTCTGTTCCACGGCAGGCAGCAGCAGTTAGGTTGTTGCCAGTCGCTTTAGGGGTGTAATCAGGTACATCACATACCCATTTACCCTTGTTGTTCAATAAATCTTTTCTAAAATAACTGATATAATCAGTTGTGTTTCCCACTGCATAAGGATCGATGTAATAAGATCCTTTAACAGTTAATACCTGACCATGAAACCCCCTGGGGCCATAGTCGAACCAGATAGTTGCATGAGGGTCGTCAATACCCTGCCCTGCAAATGTTTTAATACCGGGAAATTTAGCCGCAAGCTCGGGAGCCTGGATGTGTGTTTCCCAAACACGAAAACGTACCATCTGCCCATCGGGCATTGGTACCTGCATAATTGGTGCAGTGCTCGTGTTTACACTTTTTTCCGATGGTAGCGACCAAAGGAAAGTTTTTAGCTGAGCCATGTCAGCCTTCACTGTGTTGTATTTTGTTGGTATAATTACCCGGTTACTGTTCGTTAACGAAACAGCAGATTCATCCATTGTTGCAAAAAACGAATTTTGTGCAGTTAATGAAAATGAGAAGGATAATAACAACAGAACACACAATGAAAAGTGGTAAACTTTTTTCATAATGTTTAATTTTGTTAAATGAACTATAAAAGTATCGAAAACAATCTGGATTGCCAAAGTAAAAGGGTATTAAAATTAAGGCACGCCAACACATAACAAATAAAGGCTGGATGTGGGTTTAAAGCATGCTCCTTTTTTAAATATTTTACCGAAAATTTGAAAGAACAAATCACACCAAATACAGATGCCCGGTTAAAACCGGGCATCTGTATTTAAATTATAAGTTGTGCAATTAATTTTAAAACTTAGGGCAAGGTATTCCCTGATAATCCGGTGGTCTTTTTATGAAGATGATTGAAAACTCAGAACCACCACGTGATGCAGTAGCCGCTTTTAAATTACTGATATTAAAATCGTAACTGGCACCAATGCGTAACCCGCCAAACTCAAGCCCGATGTATGGAATAATGGCATCGTTTAAACGTATCCAGCTACCAATATAAATGGCACTTGGTTTTTCAGCATCCTCACTCAGGTTGGCTGCAATAGCCGCACCCAGTGTGGTTTCGCTGGCTTTGTTTTGTGTTTGGTAAATGGCAGAAGCATGTACTGTAATTAAATCTGACAGTGGAAACGAACCACCCCCATGTGCAGAAATACGGCCGCTTAAATACCAGTTTTTATCCTGAAAACCAACCTTTGGGCGGTTGATATGATACATACTGGCACCCAGGTAAAAATTATTTTGCCCGTTGGTAGAACCTGAGTATAATAGGCCGGCATTAATGTCAAAATAACTTTTATTATTGATGACGATCATTTCGCCAGTTGGGCCGGTAAAACCATTTTGGGTTAGCATATCAGAAAAGGTAAGTTTACCTCTATCCAGGCTAAGGCTGCTGTACGTACCCTGAAAACCGGCACCAATAGTGCTATACCCGTTCTCGTCCAATGCCTTGTGATACGACATGGATACTGAACCATAATTTAATTTTAAAATATTGTTTGCACTTGCATCTGTTAAACCCGAAAGCCCCACACCAAAAACATCTTTATCGGGTATTTTGCTTTTTAAAATAGGAAAATCAAACGAAGCACTGGTAGTTACGTATGCCTTTGGTATAGATGGCCACTGATCTCTGTGATTGGCTGCTAAACGCCAGGTACCGCTGAATTTACCGGTAAAAGCCGGGTTCAGTGTTAGAGGCGATGCAAAAAATTGCGAAAAGTGCGGATCCTGAGCGCTCAGTATCTGACTTGCTAACAGGGCACAAATACAAACTAATAGTTTTCTCATTTTCATTAACTGTTCAGAACCTTAAAGATAGGTATTTACAGTAAAAAGCTGCACGGAAATGTTTTGTGTTTTTCTTATTGCTTATTGCCCATTGCCTATTGCAAACTGCCACCTGTTATTTGCCAATTGCTTTTACCCTTGCATTTTTGCTCCAAAAGCCAGGTCGCCGGCATCGCCTAAACCCGGTACTATGTAGCCTTTGGCAGTAATTTCGTCATCAATATCGGCACACCAGATGGTAGCTTTGGGCACCGCCCTTTTTACATACTCAATACCAACTGTGCAGGCAATAGCACAAACAATATGCAATTCTTTTATGTTGCCTTCATCTTTTAAAAATTCAATTGATTTTACCAGCGATGCGCCGGTGGCAATCATGGGATCACTAATGATTACAATACGGTCTTCAATCTCCGGACAACTCATATATTCCATATGTATATCAAAACTGCCATCGGAATTGTGTTTGCGGTAGGCGCTGATGAAAGCATTATCTGCCTTATCAAAATAGTTAAGCAAACCGGTATGCATGCCCAGGCCGGCACGTAAAATGGTTGCCAGCACCGGCTGCTCACTTAAAACCTTGCTGTTGCTGATGCCCAACGGGGTTGTAACTTCTTTCTCTTGCCATGGCATTTTTTTGCTTATCTCGTAGCCAATTATTTCGGCAATACGCTCCAGGTTGCGCCTAAAACGCATACGGTCCTGCTGCACATCCACATCCCTTAATTCAGCAACCCAATTACTAACCAATGAATGTTGTTCGCTTAAATTTATAACCATAATAAAAAGCCCCATCCTATCCTTCCCCAAAGGAGAAGAGAAATGGAGTAGATTTTAGTGAAGATTAAGTAATATTTTTTTTGAGCCCAGCGTAACTTCTTTATTGGGCTTCATTGGCGTCGCACTCTTCTACATTATATCTTTATTGAGCATTGAGCGAAGCGAAGTATTACCAAAGCGAAAAAATATACCAGACTGTTGCAACAAAACTAAAATAAAAAACGCTTCATCCGTGTTTTTTCTGCGTCATCTGCGAAATCAGCGGGCCAATTAATCTTCGCTAAAATAATTCTGTGTTTCTGTGCTTCTGAGGCAACCCCAAAATCTTTTAACATTCCATTTCACAAAAATGTATTTTTATTGTATCCAAATTACAACAAATGAAAAAGATATTACCGGCTTTAATTTTAGTATGCTTTGTTTTTGCAGCCTGTGGCGGAGATGATAAAACTACAGAATCAAAGGATAAATACGAGCAAACCAAAGAAACACTGGGAGAAACTGAAAAGAAAAACCCAAAACGCTTTTTAACTGTAGAAGGCAGCGACAGAAAAAATTTAATCGGCCAGCGAGTAATAAAAGGAACCATCAGTAACAAAGCAACTGTTGCCAGTTATAAAGATGTGGATATTGAGCTATCGTTTTACAGCGAAACCGGCGCCCTGCTTGAAAAAGACCACGAAGTAATTTACGAAACCATTACAGCAGGTAACAGCACCAATTTTAAAACAAAATACTTTGCACCAAAAGGAACGGATAGCGTGGTGATGAAAATTGTGGGAGCAAAGGTGGAGTGAATAAAATACTTTACGGATGAAATTTCAAAAAAGTATAGCATTAATTTTAAGCTTGTTGCTTAGTTTAGTCGGCATTTGCCAACAGGTTTATCTAATTCCAAAGCAAACATTTCAGCCTTATAAAGTTTTAGGATATTCAGAAAGAGATTATGGAATTGGATATAAAGTAGATACACAAAAAATTAATTTTAAAATGGCTATAGATAGCTTTGAGATCAGCAGCCAGGTTACTTTCAGGCAATACAAGCTTTATCTTGAATCTGTAAAAAAAGATTCTTCTTATAAATTTTATTTAAGTCAGTTACCTGATTCAAATATTACTTCAAAAGAAAATTACAAGGCTTACATCAGCAATAAAAAGTATGACGATTTTCCTGTAACAGGGATTTCTTGGGAAGCTGCAATGAATTATTGTAAATGGAAAACAATACAGGAAAATAAAGGGACCGATTTGAAATTTATATACCGGTTACCCCAAGTTAGTGAGTGGCTTGCCGCTTATCATTTTTTAGAAAAAAGTAATAGCCGCAATGATTTTAGTAAAAATTTTTCTGACTGGACGATGAGTTTATACTTTGAAGGGGCTTTTGGTTTTAAAACTTCATTCAGTTACGATATATCCTATTTGCAAAAACCTGATGATCGTGCTAGAGATAAAAGAAAGATTGCAATTGGAGATTCTTATTTATTTCAAACAGAAAAATTATTAACACATTCTACTGGTTATTATGCTTTCAACGGTTACCGCCATATTGCTTTTAGGCTAGTTAAAGAGGAGATAAAAAAAACTGATAATTCTAAATCGCTACTTAAAAATATTTTGACCTATTGGGATTTAGAAATAGATAAGTAAAATGAAAATTCACATCATCAATATAGTTATTTTTTTTCTGCTTTTTAGCAACTTGAGTATTCATGCTCAAACAAGAATTGGTATACTTGAAGATGAAAATACAAAGTGCATTTATAATCTGTTAAATGGTAGAATATCTGGCAACTATATTTCTTATTACAGCAATGGAGTCAAAAAATCTGAAGGCATATTGGTAAACGGATATCGTACCGGTAAATGGATTGTTTGGGACTCTACAGGAAGAAAAAGAATGGAAAGGGTTTATAAAAATCCATTTGAATTTAAACGTGTTTTCCCCTCAATTCCAAATGAAGGCCCATTTTCATTGTTGGCTGAAAACGCTTACCAGCTTACATATAATGCAGAGGGAATTGTTGAATATGCAAAAATTAAGGCTGAAAATGCAGTATGGAGACACAAATTCTGGCGTTATTTAGAACCGGGCTATAATGATATTTTATTTAAAGACAACCGCATTTTAAAAATCATTTTTGAATTAATTAAATCGGGTAAAACAACGGCATATGATATTGTTGACGATAGGTTTACAGCTCCATTAAAAAATGATAGCATCATTGGTTTTATTAATGGTAAAAGTATAGAATTGGTTGCCCTGAAACTAAAGGAGGAAGGCATTTTTGATATGAACCGTTTGGTATTTGAATACCGCATACTTGGCTTTTGCCCTGTTGTTAAAATAAATGGCCTGCAACAGGATTTATTTTGGGTTTATTATCCTGACATAAGAAAATATTTAGGAAAGGAAATGGTTGCTGAAAAAACAGATTTACACAATATTAAAACACTTGATGACTTGTTTATTTTCAGGCATTTTTCTTCTTTAATTAATAAAACAACTATTGACAATCCTTACGACAAATATTTTGAGGATTACCAGGGAATTAAAATTTCTGATTTAAAAAAACTGTCTGAAATGACTGAGCTTAAAATAATTGATGATGAAAACAATATGTGGATCAAATTAACAAAATAAAATCACACAAACTTAAACCCATCTCCATCAAACAATCCTAAATCACTCAGTTTTAAATGCGGTATTACCAGCAATGCCATAAAAGATAAAGTCATAAATGGTGCTGTTAAAGCAGAGCCCATTTGTTCCTTAACCATTTTATCAATGGCAGTATAAGCCTCGGCAACTTTGTAACCATCATCATTACTCATTAAACCGGCAACGGGTAAGCCAAGCACAGCCTCGTTTTCACGGCTCACCGCACTAACGCCACCTCTTTCTTTTATAACCAGATTTACGGCCTTCATTAAACTTTCATCATCAACACCAACAGCAACAATGTTGTGACTGTCGTGTGCAACAGATGATGCAATGGCTCCGTTTTTTACCCCAAAATTTTTAATAAAACCTTTTGCAACCAGTGCATTTTTATAGCGGTTAACAACCACAATTTTTAAAATATCATGCTCAACATCACTCTCATAAAAACCACCTTTTAAAATTGGTTTGCAAATAACTTTGTTGGTTATCAGTTGCCCATCCAACGCTTCAATAGCATAAATCGTTTCTCTAAAATCTAAAACTGCAAATTTAAAATCAGCAATATTTTTTTCATCACAATCAAAATTATTCAGCAACTTCGATGAATTACTATTTACAAATGACTTCCCATTTTCTGCCACCAATTCCCCATTAATAAAAGTTTTAAGCACATTAAAATTTTCCAAATCTTCTACCACAATAAAATCTGCCGCATCACCAGTTTTTAATAAACCAATATTCATTTTGTAATGCTCCACCGGGTTTATGCATGCAGCCTGTAAAACTTTAAACACATCAATACCTTTGGTCACGGCCCTTTGGCAGAGCTGGTTTATATGTCCGGCTGCTAAACTATCGGGGTGTTTATCATCGCTGCAAAACATCATCATGCCGTAATGCTCATGCATCAGTTCAATCAATGCTTCAAAATTTTTGGCTGCACTTCCTTCACGTATCAAAATCTTCATGCCGTATTTTAATTTGTCCAAAGCCTCGTCTGCAGTAAAACATTCATGATCGGTGGAAATCACAACCTCCGCTTTGGTAAATTCCCCTCCTTTGGAGGTTCCCGCAAGGGAAGGAACATCGTTCGATAGGGAGGCCGCCTCAATATATTTCTTAGCATCATCGCTTCGTAATCCCGGTGCATGGCCATCAACCGGTTTGCCGTATTTTTTTGCGGCTGCAATTTTTTTATACACTTCCTCATCGCCATGCAACACGCCGGGGAAATTCATCATCTCACTTAAATAAAAAATATCATCGTTTTGCAGTAACAGATCCACATCATCTGCATTTAATGCAGCACCAGCCGTTTCAAAAACCGTTGCTGGTACACAGCTTGGTGCGCCAAAATGAAATTTAAAAGGCACTGTTTTTCCATTGGCAATCATAAACTCAACACCGGGCATGCCACACACATTTGCAATTTCATGCGGATCGCTTATGGTACCAACCGTGCCATGTACAACCGCCAGCTTTGCAAATTCGGATGGTATAAGCATAGAGCTTTCTATGTGTACGTGGCTATCAATAAAACCGGGAATGATAAAGTTTTGGGTTTGTGGTTTGTTGTTTGTGGTAGTAAGATCGTTTATAGAAACAATTATTCCTTCTTCAACAACAACCTCTCCGTAAAAAATATTTTTGGCGGGTATATCAACAATATTGCCTGCTATTTTAAAACTGTTCATCTTTTTTATTGCGATATTACTAATAATTGTACAAAAGGTTAAAGTACAGTTTAAATGGAAAGCAAAAAACAATTGGCAGTATCTTTTTATCCTATATTTACAGCCTAAAAAAAATATAAAATGAAAAATTTAATCATCTTCGGGTTCTTTATTTTTGCGCTTGTTTTTGTGCAGTTTGCACAGGCACAAACGGTTGACGATGTTATCAACAAACACATTGCTGCGCTTGGCGGTAAAGAAAAATTAAACAAAATTCAGAATGTGGTAATGGAAGGAAGCCTTTCTATACAGGGCACCGAAATTGCTTTATCGGTAACACAGGTACATAATAAATTAAACCGCCAGGATATTACCGCAATGGGTATGCATGGTTTTGATATGATGACTAACACAGAGGGCTGGCAGTACATGCCTTTTCAGGGTATGCAAAAGCCAGAACCAAAAACCGCTGATGAAGTAAAGAAAAGCCAGAGCGATCTGGATATTGCCGGCCCATTGGTTGATTATGCAGCCAAAGGACACAAGGTGGAGCTGTTGGGAAAAGAAGATGTTGATGGAACAGAATGCTATAAATTAAAAGTATCGCTTGCCGGTGGCAAAGAAGTTACATTTTTTATTGATCCTGTTTCAAACATGATCATCAGGGCAAAGGAAACCAGAAAAATGAACGGACAGGATGCGGAATTGCAAACTGATTTTTCTGATTATAAAGATGTGGAAGGTGTTAAAATGCCCTTCAGCATTACGCAGCAGTTTGGTACGGTTTTATTTTCGAGCATTAAAGTAAACCAAACAATACCCGAAAGCGTTTACAAACACGATATGTAAAATATGCTTTTTTAAAAAATAACCCGGCTATAAAAAGCCGGGTTATTTTTTAAACTACAATAAATAAATCAACATTTGTTGTATTTTAACTTTCCTTTTCTGCTCAATTAAATCAGCATCATTTTATGAAATCAGCAATTATTTTTTTAACCGGTTTATTTTTTGCAACAGCTGCAAATGCACAAATAAGTTCTGCCACTTTTGGAATGATGGAAGCCCGCCAGATAGGCCCAGCAACCATGGGTGGCCGCTTAACAGCCATTGAAGGCGTTAACAACGAGCCTCGCATTATTTATGTTGGCAGTGCCGGCGGCGGGGTTTGGAAAACCACCAATGCAGGCGTAAGTTTTAAATCAATTTTTGATAAATATTGCCAGAGCATTGGTGCATTGGCGGTTGATCAAAAAAATCCGAAAGTGATTTTTGTGGGCACCGGCGAAAGTAATATGCGTAACACCGTTTCGGTTGGTGATGGTTTGTACCGCTCAACCGATGAAGGCGAAAACTGGACAAAAATAAATGGCTTTGACAGTACCGAACATATCAGCCGCATTATTATTGATCCGCAAAACTCAAACAATGTTTATGTGGCTGTGCCCGGCCCTTTGTGGAGCGATAGTAAGCACCGCGGTTTATACAAATCAACCGATGGAGGAAAAACTTTTGAAAAAATATTTTTTATAAATGAGCAAACCGGCGTTGCAGATATTGCAGTAAACACAACCAATCCTTCTATTGTGTATGCAACCACCTGGGAGTTCAGGCGCAAACCATATTCTTTTAACAGCGGCGGCATGGGCAGCGGTATTTATAAAAGTATTGATGGCGGAAAAACCTGGAAAGAAATAAAAAATGGGTTGCCTGCAAAACCAATTGGCCGCAGCGCTATCACATTGGCACCGAGTGCGCCCGATAATTTAATTGCAATTATAGAAGCAGAAAAAACAGGCCTGTATATTTCTGCCGATGGCGGCGAAACCTGGAAGCAGCAAAGCTCTACGGTCAACGTTGTGTCAAGACCATTTTATTTTTCGTGCCTGGTAATTGACCCTAAAGACTCCAAAAGGGTTTACCGACCGGGCTATGGTTTTAGTTACAGTGATGATGGCGGCTATTCTTTTGCAGATGCTGGTGGTAATGTGCATGCAGATCATCATGCCTTGTGGATTAACCCAAATTATACCAACCAGATGTATTTAGGAACCGATGGCGGAATGTATGTAAGCAACGACCGTGGTGCCAACTGGATGATGCTATCGGTGTTGCCGGTTTCGCAATTTTATCACGTTACATACGACATGAAGGAGCCTTACAATGTGTATGGTGGTTTGCAGGATAACCAAAGCTGGTACGCACCAAGCCAGAGTGCAGGAGGTATTGAAAACAGCGATTGGAAAAACCTGGGCGGTGGCGATGGTTTTTGGGTGCAGGTTGATGGGATAAATCCGGATGTGGTTTATTACGAATCGCAGGGCGGAGAAATTGTGCACACCGATTTAAAACAAGGCAAAGCTTTCAGCATAAAACCGCAGCAGGCATTAAATGATGAGAAGCTTCGCTTTAACTGGAATACACCAATTGTTATTGGACAGAAAAATAAACGCAACCTCTACATTGCTTCGCAATATTTATACAAGTCGGTTGATGAAGGAAAAAACTGGATAAAAATTTCAACAGACCTTACCACTAATAATAAAGAAAAACAAAAGCAGGATCAGTCCGGTGGATTGAGTGCCGACAATACATCTGCCGAAAATCATTGCACCATTTTTACCTTGGCAGAATCGCCGCTGGATGATAACTTAATTTGGGTTGGTACCGATGATGGCAACATACAATACACAACCGATGGCGGAAAAACATGGACCAATGTTGCCGCAAACTACGCAGCAGCAGGCGTTCCGGCGCAAACATGGGTAAGCAGTATTGAGCCATCTAAATTTGATAAAAATGTTGTGTATGCAAGTTTTGATAACCACATGTATGGCGATGTAAAAACTTATTTTGCAAAATCAACCGATATGGGAAAAACCTGGACGATGTTGAAGAGCGATGAATTTACCGGCTTTGCTCATAAAATAAAAGAAGACAATGTAAACAAAGATTTATTATTTGCCGGCACCGAAATGGGTTTGTACGCTTCGCTTGATGGCGGTGCAAACTGGTTTCGTATGAAAAATAATATTCCCTGGAAAGCATTGGTACGGGATATACAAATACATCCTGTAACCAACGATCTGATTATTGCAACACATGGCCGCGGCATTTTAATTGTAGATAATATTACGCCCATGCGCAGCATGACCAAAGAAGTGGCTGCAAAAGATGTAGTTATTTTCGATTCTAAACCTATCAATCTTACCATGGGCAAAAATTATGTTGGCAGTGGCAGTGGCGATGGTTATATCGGCGGCAACTCATCGCAACAGGCAGCTATACAATATTATTTTAGAGACAGGATTAACAGCGGCGAAGTAAAAATTGATATTTACGATAAGCAGGGAAAACTGGTACAAACAATACCAGGCAGCAAACGCAGGGGTATAAATATTGTTGACTGGAATATGCGTACCACGCCGCCCAAAGTGGCCAGTGGCGGCGTTAAGATAGATTTTGGTGGTTTTGTGGCACCCATGGTTTTGCCGGGAGAATACACCGTAAAATTAAAAGTGGGTGATAAATTTTATGAGAATAAATTAACCATGCAGCGTGACCCGAACAGTGATATGACTTTAGGCGATATGGAAGATCAATATAACACGGCCATGCAATTGTACAACCTGCATGAACGCCTGGGAAAACTTGTTGACAGCATCAGCACCAAACAAAAAATGCTGCAACAGTATTTGCCAAATATTAAAAATGCCAAACTTAAAAAAACAATGCAGGAGTATTATAATAAGCTGGAAGACCTGCGCAGTAATTTACTGGCTACCAAACAAAAATCGCAGTTTGCTGATGAAAAAAAATTAAGGGAGCATATTACAGAAGTTTATGCAGCCGTTTGTAACCAGGAAACAAAACCATCTAACCTGCAGAAAGAAAGAACCGGTGTTTTAATGCAACAGGTTGGCGATGCAGAAAAGCTAAGTGCAACCATCAACGCACAATACGACCAGAAAGTTAAAAACGAATTGGTAAAAGAAAAGCTTGATAAGATGGATACAGAGATAAAGAAAAAGGACAAAAATTAATGCTTAACTGATCTGTAGTAACTTTGACGTACAAAAATAAAATAATGAAAAAAATAAAGACCTTAGCATTTTTTTTACTTGCCGTTTTGCTGGCACAATTTGCATATGCCCAAACATTAAATGAAATTATAAATAAGCATGTTGCCGCCATGGGCGGGCGTGAAAAAATTATCAACATTACAAGTGCATTTATGACCGGCACTTTTCAGGCTACAGGCGATACAGGTTTAATTACAATTACAACTACCAAAAAACATATGGTTGGCTCCCGTATTGATATTGAGGCAAACAAAACAAATAATTACCAGATCATCACTCCCCAAAATGGATGGATTTTTACGCCTGTGCAGGGCGATGTAGAACCAAGGCCATTGATGGAAGATCAGTTAAAATCGGGCCAGGTGCAATTGGATCTGCATGGCCCCTTTATAAATGCTGAGCAAAAAGGTTACAAATTAGAAATGGATGGTACTGAAATGACTGACGGTGTTATGTTTAGCAAAATAAAAGTAACTGCACCCAACACTAATGTTACGGTTTATTATATTGAAAGCAGAACAAATTTTATTGTTAAGGCAAGCACTAAAATGTTTCAGTTTGGTGCTTTGGAAGATGTTGTTACAACTTACAGCGATTACAAACAAAACGAAGATGGCTTTTGGTTTGCTTACACCAATATTACACCACGTGGAAAAACCCGGTACGAAAAAATTGTAACCAACGCGGCGGTTGATACAAATATTTTTAAAACAAATTAATTTTTTCCAAAAGATAAAATCAATTTTACAAAAATTAATTTCCTGGCTTTTAAAACCTTTGTGGTTAGCAGCTTGTAGAAGATGGTTTAGGGAGCGGAATTTAGATCTTAAATAATATTGAAAAAGTGTTCCGCCAGCCAGCGGAACACTTTTTATTTGTATCTTCCAACACTAATTTATTTTTATGAAAAAAGTATTGCTGCTTATGATGATTGTTGCAACCGCAACAGATTTATTCTCACAAAAAAAACAAAACGAGGACAGCGTTTTATTAAGCAAAGTAAAATACCGTAGTGTAGGGCCTTACCGTGGGGGCCGAAGTGCTGCTGCTGTTGGCGACCTGGCACAAAAAAATACTTTTTATTTTGGCGCAACAGGTGGCGGTGTGTGGAAAACCATTGACGGTGGCAGCAACTGGAAAAACATAACTGATAAATATTTTGGTGGTAGTATTGGCTGTGTGTCTGTAGCACCAAGCGATCCAACCATTTTGTATGTTGGCGAAGGAGAAAATTCACTGCGGGGAAATGTGAGCGAAGGTTTCGGCATCTGGCGTACCGATGATGGCGGCAGAAGCTGGCGCAACCTGGGTTTAAAAGATACACGACATATTATCCGCATTGTTATTCATCCAAAAAATCCGGATGTGGTTTGGGTGGCGGCCATGGGGCATTTATTTGGCCCCAATGAAGAGCGTGGTATTTTTAAAACAACCGATGGTGGAAAAAACTGGAAGAAAGTATTGTATGTAAATAACCAGACCGGTTGCAGCGACCTTGTTATGGAACCTGGCAACCCTGCTGTAATGTATGCAGGCACCTGGCGCATGTTACGCACGCCATACAGCATGGAAAGCGGAGGAGAGGGCAGCGGCCTTTGGAAAAGTATTGATGGCGGCGAAAGCTGGAAAAACATTTCAACAGCCAAAGGTTTACCAAAAGGACTTTGGGGAATAGTGGGTGTTGCAGTAAGCCAAAGTAATGCTGAAAAAGTGTATGCCATCATGGAAAATGCAGCTGGTGGATTATTTGTAAGCAACGATGGCGGCGAAACCTGGGCATTGCAAAGCAGCGACAATAGTATTCGCCAACGTGCCTGGTACTATACAAAAGTTTTTGTTGACCCCAAAAACGAAAACAATGTGTATGTACTCAACGTAAATTTTTTAAAAAGTACCGATGGCGGAAAAACTTTTAAATCTATCAGAACACCGCATGGCGATCATCATGATTTGTGGATTGACCCTGCAGATGCAAACCGTATGATTGTTGCAGATGATGGCGGCGCACAAATAAGTTTTGATGGCGGCGAAAACTGGAGCACTTACATGAATCAGCCAACAGCACAGTTTTACAGGGTAAGTACCGATAATCATTTTCCGTACAGAATATTAGGTGCACAGCAGGATAATTCAACCATACGAATTTTATCACGCAGCAGCGGCGGGCAAATTTCAACCGACGACTGGATGCCTACAGCCGGTAATGAAAGTGGTTATGTTGTTGCCGATCCGCTGAATCCGGATGTGGTGTATGGCGGTAATTACAGCGGCTACCTATCCCGGTTAGATCACAAAACCGGCGAGAACCGTGCAGTAAGTGTATGGCCCGATGATCCGTTGGGCGGCGGCGCCGATGTTGCCAAATACCGCTTTCAATGGAACTTCCCTATTTTCTTTTCGCCACACAATCCCAAAAAATTATATGCAGGCGGCAACCATTTATTTGTTACCGAAAACGAAGGAGCCTCGTGGACGGCACTGGGCGGCGATCTTACAACCAATGATAAAAAACGCCAGGCATCAAGCGGCGGCCCCATTACAAAAGACAATACCGGCGTAGAAGTTTATTGTACCATTTTTACTGCAACAGAATCTACCTTAGAAAAAGATTTACTGTGGACCGGCAGCGATGACGGTTTGATACATGTTAGTAAAGACGGCGGCAAAAACTGGGAGAATGTAACACCCACAGCCGCCGGCCAATGGATGATGTGGAACTGTGTTGAAACCGATCCGTTTAAAAAAGGCAAGGCATTTTTTGTTGGCACCAAATATAAGAGCGATGATTTTGCACCCTATATTTTTAAGACAGAAGATTACGGCAAAACCTGGATAAAAATTACAAACGGAATTGGAGCCATGCATTTTACCCGTGCCCTTCGGGCAGATAAAAGAAGATCAGGCTTATTGTATGCGGGTACAGAATACGGAATGTACATCAGTTACGATGATGGAGCAAGTTGGAAACCCTTTCAACTAAATTTACCAATGGTGCCCATTACTGATTTAACTATTAAGGAAAATGATTTGATTGTGGCAACACAAGGAAGATCTTTTTGGGTGCTCGATGATTTAACAGTGGTGCAACAAAAAGAAAACAGTATTACTGATAAAAATTTATTTGCCTTTGGAATAAATGATGCATATCGTTTTGATGGTTTTCAAATTCCCAATCCAAAAAATGCGGGCATGAATCCACCGAACGGTGTTGTAATTAATTATTATGTAAAAAATATTTCCGACTCTGCAAAAGTGGGTATTGATCTGTTGGATAAAAATAAAAAACTCATCAAAACCTTTTCTACCAAAGCAAAAGAAAAGGAAGATAAACTGGATGTGAGTGCCGGCATGAACCAGTTTGTATGGAACATGTTGTATCCGCCCGCTGAAAAAATTGATGGGCTTATTATATGGCACGGAAGTGTGCCTGGCCCTAAAGCCGCACCTGGCCAGTATTTTTACAAAGTAAAAGCTGAGAAGGATTCTGTGGAAGGAAGCTTCATCATTAAAGCAAACCCGGTGTATAATTTAGCACAGGCCGATTATGAAGAACAGTTTAATTTTCTTATTTCTATCCGTGATAAATTTAATGATATACAAAAAGCCGGTAAAAACATCCGTGACATCCGCAAGCAGATAAACGATTTTATGGATAAGCAGGGCAAGGATGTACCCAAAGAAATTAAACAACAGGCCGATACCATCAATAAACAAATGACGGCCATTGAAGAAGCACTGCACCAGACAAAAGCAAAAAGCGGTCAGGATGTTTTAAATTTCCCCATCCGGCTGGATGATAAAATTTCCGGTCTGTATGATTTTGCATCAAGCGGCAATGCAGCACCAGCAAAGCAGGTTAAAGAAGCATTTGCAGAACTTGGAAACCAGGCAGATGTGCAACTAAATAAATTGAAAAAAATTATGGATGAAGATCTGGTAAAGTTTAATGCTATGATAAGGGAAAAAGCATTGCCGGTTATTGGAGTTAAAAAGGATTAAAGCAGGATACAGGATATAGGATCCTTGATAGCAGAAACTGAATACTGGAAAGGGTTTAAAAAACTAAATAATATTTAATTATTGAGCCGCATCCAGTATCAAGCTACCAGTATCCAGTATCTCCTTACTCATTATCTTTGCGCATGAATTTAAAAGCAATCTCTTCTTCTTTTATAACCAAGTTCAGTTTTTTAAAAAAAGCATTTGGCAACAGACCGTTCAAACTGCTGGATATTGGTGCCGGCAACCACTCTGCTACAAAAGCAAAAACTGTTTTTCCGAATTGCGAATACCACGGTGTGGATATGGAAAGAGATTACAATAACAACGAAGCAGATTTTAAGCTGATGGCTGCTTTTTACGAAATGGATTTAACCAAACTGAATTTTATAACTATTCCCGATAATTATTTTGATGCCATACAGATTGCGCATGTGATAGAACATTTGTTTAATGGCGATGAAGTGATTAAAGGATTGTTGCCCAAACTTAAAAGCGGCGGTTATATTTACCTGGAGTATCCCGGTGAAAAAAGTACCCACTTACCTTCAATGCTGGGCTCCTTAAATTTTAATGATGATCCAACGCATGTAAGGGTTTATTCGGTAAAAGAGTTAACGGCATTGCTTGAAGCGAATGGCTGTAAAATTTTAAAGGGTGGGCTGCGCAGAAATGGCTGGTTTATGTTGGCTATGCCTTTTCGTATTATTAAAACCTGGGCAAGCGGTAAAAAATTGCAAGGAAATATATTTTGGGATGTAATGGGCTTTGCAGAGTTTGTGTGGGCAAAGAAAAACTAATTGGCAATGAGCAATTGGCAATTTCGAATCGTTTACTTTGCCTATTGTTAATTGCCTATTGCTTATTGTCTATTGGAGCAAATCCGGTCTTCTCTCTTCCGTTCTCTTAACAGATTGCTCATGCCGCCATTCATCAATTAATTTATGATTGCCGCTCATTAAAATTTCAGGTACTTTCCAGCCACGGAATTCTTCGGGCCTTGTATATACAGGTGGGGCCAATAAATTATCCTGAAAAGAATCGGTGAGTGCAGATGTTTCATCATTCAAAACGCCAGGTATCAACCTGCCAATTGCATCAACCAACACTGCCGCTGCCAGCTCGCCACCGCTTAAAACATAATCGCCAATAGATATTTCCTTGGTTATAAAATGATCCCGAAAGCGTTGATCAATTCCTTTGTAGTGGCCACATATCAACAGCAGATTATTTTTTAAAGAAAAACCATTTGCCATTTGCTGGTTAAATGTTTCGCCATCAGGAGTTAAAAAAATAATTTCATCGTATATCGTTTCTTTCTGTAAACTTTCAATAGCATTCACCAACGGTTCAATCATCATCACCATACCAGCGCCACCGCCAAATGCATAATCATCAACCTGCGCTCTTGCATAAGTTGTGTGGTTACGTAAATTAATTACGTTTACTTCAAGCAAACCCTTATCCCTTGCCCGTTTCATTATTGAATGGGAAAAGGGGCTATCTAATAAATTGGGAACAACGGAGATGATATCTATTTTCAATAATAATAATTCTGATATTAATCAATCTTTTTTTCTTCTTCAGAAAATTTATTAGCAAGAGATTTATGAACAAGATATTCTGCAAGCTTCCAAAGGGCAATAAAAAATATGAACATGGGGACAGGTTTAATAATACCTTCAATTTTTAGAAAACTAAATATTGAAAAGGTTACACCAAAAATCAGGATTGAATATGCAAATAATTTTTGACCATTTGCCCAACTAGTAGTATTCTTCATGGTAATTTTTGTACGGACGCCATAAAAAAAATTTCCAAATTTTGGTGGAAAAATAAGCATAACAATTGCTAAGAGAATTAAAGATAATCCCACAATCACGTATAAATTGTTAATAGTCATAACTGATGTTTTAAATTCCGGAATAACCATCTTTAGAATGACTCAAGCCGGTTTATTACTAAATATCTAATTATAAAAGTATCACTATTACTCCATAAACTCATCCAAATCTCTTTTATCCTTCTTCGTTGGCCGCCCTTGCTTGCTCATTCTTTTACCGGTATGAAAAACAGCTGCCTGAAATTGAATACGGTCCAGCTCTTCAGGAGGCGTAATATCTGTATAAAAATTTATAGCCTCGCTGTATTGCACTCTTTTAAATAATAGCCCGGTTACTTTTATTACCCAGCGTTTATTTTCAGTCTTTACTTCATACTCATCACCTATTTGTACTGAGCGGCTTGCCTTGGTATTTTCTCTGTTAAATTTTACTTTGCCATTATCGCAGGCATCGCCTGCCTGGCTGCGGGTTTTAAACAGCCGGATGGCCCATAAATACTTATCCAATCGCAGTTTTTCCTTTTCCATTAAAGCAAAAATAAATGGTTTTAAAGCAAAGCTGATTAAAGGTTGGCGTAATTGTGTATTTTTAATTTTTAAAACTTACCGCATATGTCGTTTTTCAGAATTAAAATATTTTTGATATTAGTGTGTGCTGCTCAGTTTGCGGCCGCACAAAACCGTGGCAAAATTAACTGGACCGCAGATGGAAATGCTTACACTAAAGTTAAAGAGGGAAATATAATACAGGTTGATCCTGTTACAGAAGAAGAGACCGTAGTTGTGGCTAAAACAAAACTTATTGATCCTGCAACCAACAAAGCATTGCTGCCACAATCTTACGAGTTTAACAGTAATTATACCACGGTACTTATTTTTACAAACACTGTTAAAGTTTGGCGCTACAATACCATGGGCGATTATTGGTTGTATGATATTATTGCCGATAAATTAACCAAAATGGGTAAAAGCCTTCCTTCCCAATCCTTGATGTTTGCTAAAATTTCGCCCGATGGAAAAAAAGTGGCTTACGTAAGCGGGCACAATATTTATGCAGAAGATATCAGCAGTGGCGATATAACAAAACTTACAAAAGATGGTACACGTAAACTTATTAACGGCACTTTTGACTGGGCTTATGAAGAAGAGTTTGGCTGCCGCGATGGTTTCAGGTGGAGCCCCGACGGAAATGCTATTGCATTCTGGCAGGTTGATGCTACTAAAATAAAAGATTACTACATGCTTAATACAACCGACAGCAATTACTCACAGGTAATTCCGGTTGAGTATCCAAAAGTTGGTGAGGCACCATCTGCAGTTAAAATTGGTGTGGTTAATGTTGCTAACAAGCGTGTAAAATGGATGAATATTGAAGGCGATCCGCAACAAAATTATTTACCAAGAATGGAATGGAGCGGTAAAAATGAATTGGTAATTCAGCAACTTAACCGCAAACAGCAAGAGAGCAAATTATTGTATTGCAATACTACCGATGGCAGCACCACCACTTTTTGGGCAGAGAACAGCTCGGCCTGGGTTGATTTAAATACAGATGACCCACGTGGGTGGAACTGGATAAACAATGGAAAAGAATTTATATGGATTAGCGAAAAAGATGGCTGGAGGCATATTTATAAAATAAGCCGAGATGGACAATCGGAGGTTGCATTAACAACCGGCCCTTACGATATTGATGAAATAAAATGTATTGATGAAGAAAATAACCTCATCTATTTTACTGCATCGCCTTACAATGCCACACAACTTTACCTGTATAAATTAAATATTGAAAAGCCATCGCTGCTAAATAAAATTTTTAATGGTAAAAATATCACCAAAGAAGAGTTTGATGCGGTGTATGCCAATGGCAGAGATGGTACACACGGATACCAGATTTCACCTACCGGAAAATTTGCTTACCATACGTATTCAAGTCATAATACGCCGCCGGTAAAAGAGTGGCTGCGCCTGCCCCAAAATGTACCCGTTAACCCCGCAAAAAGTATAGAAGCTACCGCTAAAATTGACAGTACAGTTGATGTAGAATTTATAAAAATACAGACGGATGACCAGATTACTTTGAATGCCTGGATAAACAAACCTAAAAATTTTGATCCTACAAAAAAATATCCTGTTGTATTTTATGTATATGGCGAGCCGGCAGCTTCAACCGTAAGAGATGCTTACGGCGCACAAAATAATTTTTTATATAAAGGCGATATACGTGCAGATGGTTACATACAGGTAACGATAGATAACCGTGGTTCGCCGGTGTTAAAAAGTGCGGCATGGCGTAAATCTATTTACCGCAAAGTTGGCAATGTAAATATTACCGATATGGCAAAAGGATTTACAAAACTGCTTGAAACCAAAACGTATATGGATAAGGAAAGAACGGCTGTTTGGGGATGGAGTGGCGGCGGATCATCTACGCTGCATTTGTTGTTCCGCTATCCCGATTTGTTTCAAACTGGTATTTCTATAGCAGCAGTAGCCAACCAGTTATTTTACGATAATATTTACCAGGAGCGTTACATGGGCCTGCCGCAGGAAAACCGGGAAGATTTTATTAATGGATCACCAATAACCTACGCCAAAAATTTAAAGGGAAACCTGTTGTACATACATGGTACGGGTGATGATAATGTACATTTCAGCAATGCAGAGTTACTGGTAAATGAGCTGATAAAATACAACAAACAATTTCAGTACATGCCTTATCCCAACAGATCGCACAGCATATCTGAAGGTGCCGGTACTTTTGAGCACCTCTCCACTTTATACACCAATTATTTAAGGCTGCATTGTCCGCCGGGAGCAAAATAGAGAGGTGTTGCAGTGTTGCCAGACTTTAAAGCCTGGCAACACTGCATGGTCTTTATTATAAAAGGTTTAAAGCAAGTTGTGCACCACTTTATTGTTCAAATTTGAAAAGGAGCAATCTTCCCTTTTCTTTTTTAATAACATTTATCAGCTCAAAAGCCAGTGTAGTAAAGTGTGTTTGCTTATTATTTTTTTTAATTCTTTGCAAATAAATAAGCATTAAAGCATAAATATTAAATAGCTATTTTAGAAAGTAATCAGCTTTTCATAATTTTTTCTATTACAGAGACAAAGTACTTTAAAGTTAAATTAAAGTTATATTTGCCCATTCCTGTTTATTAACCAAAATTAAAAATTTATGAAAATCAAAACAACAACACGGGTTATTGCAACCCTTATTGCATTATTTTCAACAACTATATTATTTGCACAAAATACAGTTACCGGTAAAGTAACCGATATTAAAGGAAAAGGTATTTCAGGTGCATCTGTAACAGCAGGCAGTGGCCTTGGTGCACAAACTAATGAGGAAGGTAATTATTCACTTTTACTTCCAAACGGGGCTGCAACTATCGTAGTATCTTCTGTTGGATATGGTACACTCTCAAAAGTGATAACTATATCTGGAAATTCATCTGTTAATTTTACACTACTTGAATCTACTGCTGATTTAGGCGAGATAATTTTAACAACAGGTACACGTTCTATGCCCCGTAGTTCTATCAATACCCCTTTACCTATTGATGTTCTTTCCAGTGCAGATTTAAAATTAACAGCACAAACAACTTTTGATAAGCAACTTCAGTACAGGGTACCTTCTTTCAATACAATTAACACCCCGGTAAATGATGCAACCACTTTGCTTGATCCTTATGAAATACGTAACCTGGGCCCCAGCAGAACTTTGGTGCTTATTAATGGTAAAAGAAAAAACCTGAGCTCATTGCTTTATGTACAATTTGCACCTGGCCGTGGCGAAACCGGTGCCGATCTTTCTGCAATTCCAGTAGATGCCATTAAGCGGGTGGAAATATTAAGAGATGGAGCTTCGGCACAATATGGATCTGATGCCATTGCCGGTGTAATGAATGTAATTTTAAAAGACAGGTATCAATACAGTACACTAACTATTAATGGCGGCCTTACGGCCAAAGGCGATGGAGAAAACTATGGTGTTGCATTTAACGGTGGTTCTAATATTGGTGCAAAAGGTTTTATTAATTATACGGTTGATTTCAGCCAGCAAAACAGCGCAGTAAGGTCGGGCAAAATTGACGTACCAACCGAAATAGCAACATTTGGGGGAAGCCCATCTGCTGACGCTGCTATAATAGCATACTTAGCTAAATACCCTACCGGAAAAAATATTAACGGATCGGGCGATATACAGGCAGCTAAATTTAATTATAATCTGGGTTTATCTGCCGGTGAAAGTGGCCAGTTTTACAGCAATGCAGCTTTAGTAATTAAAAAAGCAAAAAGTTTTGCCAACTACCGTACTCCTTATTGGAGAACTGATGCCGGTTTATTACATAAAAGAATTCCGGGGGCACCTAATTATACCGGCGGCACCGATCCTTTGTACGAAGGCTATTTGGGATATGTACCCACATTTGAAGGCGATTTGCTGGATTACAATGCTACTTTTGGTTTTAAAACCGTAAAAGACGGATGGTCACATGATGTAGCTGTTACATTTGGGGGCAATCAACAATTATATACAGTTGAAAATACAGTAAACCGTTCTTTGGGTGCAGCCAGTCCTACATCTTTTAAACCAGGCGGTTATGGGTTTTCGCATATTGTAGGTAACTACGATGTTTCAAAATCTATAAATGATAATATCAGTGTTGGTTTTGGTACAGAAGTAAGAAGAGAGACTTATAAAATTATTGCAGGTGATACCGCATCTTATTCGCAAGAGGGTTCAAACTCTTTTCCCGGTATCCGTGCCGAAAATGCAACTACCAACAGCCGTTTTAATTTTGGGGGATATGTTGATGCCACCTGGAATATCTCAAAAGACTTTTTACTGAATGGTGCAATACGTGCTGAAAAATACAGCGATTTTGGAAGTGCATTTGTATGGAAACTATCCAGCCGTTACAAACTGGCCAATGATAAAGTTGTTATACGGGCTTCTGCCTCATCAGGGTTCAGGGCTCCAACATTGCATCAGATTTATGCTCAATCAACACAGGCTTCTTTTGCAGGTGGTACCATTGTATTATCGGGGCTGTTCAATAACAGGAGCAAGCAGGCTTTTGCATTGGAGGTTCCTTTATTAACTCCCGAAAAATCAACCAATCTGTCGTTTGGTTTAGGATTTAATCCAACTAAGAATCTGAATATTACTGTAGATTTTTATCACATTACAATTAAGGACAGAATTGTTTACAGTTCTTCTATAAACTCAGATGATAAGTTACTGGCAACGCCAACAACTGAGTTAGGCCGCATACTAAAAGGTAACAGTGTTGGTGCAGGTAATTTTGATTTAGCGAGTGTACAGTTTTTTATTAATGGCTTAAAAACAAGAAATTCAGGTATTGACCTGGTAGCCAATTATAAAAACATAAATTTAGGATCAGGAAAACTGGGCGTTAACCTGGCAGGTAACTTTACTTTAACAAATGAAATTGTTGGTTTACCAAAAGATCCTCGCCCTATTAAAGATGCTGGCGCTACTATCCTGAGTACACAAATTAAATCGCTGCTGATTGAAGGCAGGCCAAGGCATAAGGTTGTTCTGGGATTTGATTACAGCATTAAAAAATTTGGCATTAGTTTAAATAACACCATGTTTGGTACTACCAAGTTTCAGGATCTTGACAATGGTGGAAGCCAGATGAATAACATTAAACAGGTTTTTAAAACTGCAGTAGTAACCGATTTAAACCTGGGCTATAACTTTACAAATAAGATTGCATTTAATATTGGCATAAACAATTTGCTGAATGTATTGCCAAAATGGAAACTGGAATTAACAGGCAACCCAACCGACCCTGATTATGCAGCAGCTAAAGCAACACTTGCAAATACTGCCGACAGGGAATTACTGGAAGGCTTTTTAAGTTTCAGTGGGCGTTACCGTATTTTGGGTTACAACGGATCACAGTTCAGCCAGTTAGGTACCATGTTTCAGGCATCGCTGGTATTTAAGTTTTAATAATTTTATTTTATTTAAAAAAGCTGTGGTAAATTACCACAGCTTTTTTTTTACAATGAATAATCTATACATAACCCATTCAGAAATTTATGAAATGATGTACCAGACTTTCATCAACTACGATGAAGAGTATGTGTACTACAGTAATAAATTAACAAAATATAATGCCCAATCAGTTTTTGAATTAGGCTGTGGTACCGGTAACCTGGCTCAGCGGTTTATTGAAAACGGGTTTAATTATACAGGGATAGATTTAAACAGTTCAATGCTTGATATAGCCAAAAGAAAAACCCCTGGAGCTGTATTTATTGAAGGGGATATGAGAAATTTTGAATTGCCTGAAAAAAAACAAGCCTGCATTATTCCGGCAAGAACAATAAGTTACCTCATGACTAATAACGATGCGATGAATGCATTTGAGGCAATAAATAATAACCTGCAAAGTGGCGGTATTCTTTGCTTTGATAATATTGATGCTGCTAAATTTATTCCTATCATAAAAAACGGAAAAAAAATCATTCACAAAGCTGAATTTGAAGGCAGAAAATTTCACCGGGAAAGTCATTGGTCGGTAAATGGCAGCCAGAGCTGGGCATTTAACTGGAACTCGGCATACTTTGAAGAAGAAGCAAATGTAGGGTTGAAAAAAATTGTTGAAGACAACTCGGTTGTTCGTTGTTTTACAAAAGATGATTTGTGTTTATTTTTGGAGCTTTGTAATTTTACTGTGCTGGACATTGAAGACAGGCCTTCTTACGCTTTTGATACTTTCGTAATAGTTGCACAAAAAAATAACTAAATATGGCAATGTATGATAATGAAAATACAGTAACAGCTTCCTTTGATTTAAATTGTATAAGCGAATACCTGGTACAGGCCCAGTGGGCCGAATTTATTGAATTGAAAAAGATAATTAACGAAATATCCATCCGTAATAAAAGGCCGGTTACTATACTTGATATTGGAATAGGTAATGCCCGTATTCCCAAACATTTATGCGGTATAAAAGATATTTGGGACAAAGTAGCTTTTTATGATGGTACCGATAATGCAATGGCCTGTGTTGATATTTCAAATAAAGAAATTCAAAAACTCAATATTGGTGATAAAGTTGCCGCTCATTATTTTGATGCAGCCAGCCTGGATAAATGGCATAAGAAATATGATATGGTGATTACTACCTGGTTTACGGCAGGTAATTTTTATCCAGATGATTTTCCTTTTGAAAGTTATAAAAATTCAGATAAAAAGCTGGATTTAACAACCAATGAAAAGTTTACAACTATTTTAGGCAATGCGTATAATCTTTTAAACCCGGGCGGCGAAGTAGTAATAGGAGCCTGTTATCTGGATAGTGTACCCACAAGATTGAAACAGGAAGAATCGTACCAAAAAATGGGTATGACGTTGATAACGGATGCCGCAGATTGTTTTACAGCAACAAAAGAAAAATTCTGGAGCCAGCGGTTTACCAAAGAAAAAATATGCAGCTATCTTAATTTTATACCACAGGAGAAATTTATTTTTACCCCTTTAGATACTTATCATTATGCCATGCAGGTTCGAATAAAAAATTAATTCATCCTGCTAACAATTTAAGATTTTAGTCTTATTCGTTTATTATTTGCAATAACTGTTTTTTTTGAGCTGTAAATAAAAATGTAGAACGTTATTGAGGCGGCACTTTAAATTTCAGATGCAGCCGGTTGAAAATGAAAACTTCTGTTAAATATAACTGGCTTTTCAGCTATATGAAGCATTTTTTAACAACAGTAATATTTTTTTAGAATTGGAATTTTATATCTTGACTGAAATTTCAACCTCCTTAAAATATTTCTTAACTAAAAAAATAATATGCAAAGCAGTATCAGATTAAAAAGGCAAAATGAATTTTCTTTATTTGGCCCCCTTACCTTTTATCTTGCCTTATTTTTAATTATTTCGCTTAGTTCCTGTGTTAAGGATCCTGTAGGAGGTGGTGGAACAGGAGGTGGCAGCCCCCTAACACAAAGAACAATTTTAGATACTTCTTACGGGTCAGATCCCAACCAGAAAATGGATATTTATTTACCGGCCGGCAGAACAACGGCAACAAAAGTGGTGATATATATTCATGGCGGAGGATGGGAAAGCGGTAGTAAATCAGACCCGGAATATCAGCAACACAAAGAATTATTAAGACAAAAATGGCCGGATGCTGCAGTGGCAACAATCAATTACAGGCTTACCAGCAATCCTGCTGTTCATTATACCCAAATTATGAGTGACATTACCAGTGCTGTAAATTTAATGGTGAATAATAAAACTGGGTTTGTTATTTCCGATACACTTACCATGGTAGGAGCCAGTGCCGGTGGGCACCTGGCCTTGTTGTACACGTATAAATACAATGCAAATAATTACGTTAAAGCAGTTGCCGATTTTTTTGGCCCTGCAAAGCTCAGTGACTGGAGCTGGTACAACAGTTTTAATCCCTGGGTTGGTAAATTTGTTAAGGATATCCTGATTCAGTTTAATGGTGCACCATGGGATGTTCCGTTATATGATTCGAACAGTCCATTTTCTGTGGCCACAGCTCAGTCAAAACCAACGATTATTTTTCATGGTACTTTAGATGTGATTGTTCCACTCTATCAAAGCCAGTGGATGCGGGGGCAATTGAATACATTGGGTGTGGCCAATGAGTACTACGAATATTTAGACGGACACGGTTTTAATTATACCAATACCGATGATGCAATGAATAAAGCGGTCGTATTTTTAAAAGCTCATTTAAGATAAGCCAGGAAAAGAAATAGATTTGGAGTATGATGCCCAGACTTCGAAATTTAAATTTTTTTATGAGAAAACTTTCAATATTACTTGGATTTGTATTGGGTAGTTTTTTACTTCATGCACAAAAAAATTATGCGGTTATGGTAACCGATTCAAAAACCGGGAATGCAATTGCAGGTGCGGCTATAAAAATTATGTCAACTGGTATAATTACCAAAACCAGCAAAAGTGGAAATGTGGTAATGCTAATCTCGCCCTACGATTCATTATTGATAACAGCTAAAGGTTATAAAGAGAGGAAGCTGCAAATGGCAGGTCAGTTTATAGCTTTAAGTATCATCCTTGACCCTGTGCCTTATAATAAAGATAAAATCACTAACAAACCAAAAAGAAAAAAGCATAAGTAATCTGAATGGAGATCACATTTTTCCCGGATACTCCTCCAACGCTTTCTCCAAACAATCCATCGCTGCATTAATGGCATTTACATTTATCACATACGCCAGGCGTACTTCCTGCTTGCCAAGGCCGGGTGTGCTGTAAAAACCGGTAGCCGGTGCAAGCATTACAGTTTGGTTATTGTAGTTAAAAGATTCCAGCAACCATTGGCAAAATTTATCTGAATCATCAATAGGTAATTTAGCCATGGCATAAAATGCGCCGCCAGGGTTGGGGCAAAAAACACCCGGTATAGCATTCAATCTTTTCACGATGGTATCTCTACGTAATTTATATTCGGCCCTGGTACCGTTAAAATAATCTGCCGGTAAATCAACAGCCGCTTCGCCTAAAATTTGTGCAAACGAAGGCGGACTTAATCTTGCCTGTGCCAGTTTCATGGTAGCATCAAGCAAGGCTTTGTTTTTTGTAACAAATGCGCCAATGCGGCCACCACAGGCACTGTAACGCTTGCTGATGGTATCCATCAAAACCACATTATCATCAACGCCGGTTAAATGCATGGCACTAAAATGTATTGCCGGAGCTTGTCCGCCCTCTGGCGGATAACAAAATTCACGGTAAGCTTCATCTGCAAAAAGATACAAATTGTATTTGGTAATAAGCTGTTTTAAAATTTCCATTTCTGCAGCACTATACAAATAACCGGTTGGGTTATTTGGGTTGCAGATTACGATGCCCTTTGTTTTTGGAGTGATTGCTTTTTCAAAATCTTCAATAGGAGGTAAGGCAAAACCCGTTTCTATGGACGATGTAATTGGCTTCACAATAACGCCAGCTTCCACCGCAAAACCATTGTAGTTTGCATAAAATGGTTCGGGGATAATCACTTCGTCACCGGCATCCATGCAGGCCATAAAACCAAAAATAATGGCTTCGCTGCCACCAGTTGTAATGATGATCTGCTCTGCTGTAACATCAATGCCAACTGTTTTATAATACTGCACTAATTTTTTGCGGTAGCTTTCGTTACCGGCACTATGACTGTATTCCAGCACTTTAAAATCAGAATTACGTACCGCATCTAAGCATTGTGGCGGCGTTTCAATATCGGGCTGGCCGATGTTTAAATGATACACTTTAGTTCCTCTTTTTTTTGCAGCCTCTGCAAACGGCACTAATTTACGAATGGGAGATGCTGGCATTTGCATGCCGCGGTTACTGATTGTTAGCATAGTGCAAATATAAAGCAGGGATACGGATTTTTGTCATGCTGAGGTACGAAGCATCTCATTGAAATTTAGCGTTTTTGAGATGCTTCGTTCCTCAGCATTACAATTGCAAGCGCTAACTGACTATGCAACCCCAACAAATTGTAAATCACTATTTTTGCCCATGCAAATTTTTACAACCACCAGCCGTATCATTATCACCTGTAGCAACCGCTTATCGCCCTGGCTGCAATTAGAAGTAGCAGCATTGGGTTTTAAACCCGAACGCATTTTTAAAACCGGTGTAGAATTAAAAGGCACTTTACAGGATTGCATAAAGCTGAATTTAAATTTGCGCTGCGCCAGCCAGGTATTATTTTCGTTGCAGGAATTTAAAGCTGATAATGCAGATGATCTTTATAAAACACTGCTCGATTTTCCCTGGGAAGATGTGCTGACAGTAGATGGTTATTTTTCCATCAGCAGCAATGTAAGCAATGAAACCATCAACAATTCTTTGTTTGCCAATGTAAAAGTGAAGGATGCTATTGTGGATCGCTTTAGAAATAAAACCGGCGAACGCCCAAACTCAGGCCCCGACATTGATAAGACTGTTATTCATTTATATTGGAAAGAATCGCTGGCAGAAATTTTTATTGATACCTCCGGCGAAACTTTATCCAAACATGGGTATAGAAAAATACCTGGTAAGGCACCTATGCTGGAATCGTTGGCTGCAGCCACTTTGCTGGCTACAAAATGGGATCGCCAATCTGTATTTGTAAACCCGATGTGTGGCTCCGGCACTGTTGCTATTGAAGCTGCCTTACTGGCAACCAATCGCAAACCGGGATTGCTACGTTTTAATTATGCCTTTATGCACCTGGCAGGTTATAAAGAAGATATGTACAATACTGAATTTAGAAAACTGGAGCAACAGGTTATTGATGTGCCGGCTTTAAAAATAATTGCAACTGATATCAGCGAAGATGCCGTAAACATTTCAACAATAAATGCCGGCATTGCAGGTGTGGAAGAGTTTATTGAATTTGCAGTTTGCGATTTTGAAGAAACCAATGTACCGGAAGCGGAAAACGGAGTTATTTATTTTAACCCCGAATATGGGGATCGGTTGGGAGTTGAAGCTGAACTTGAAATTACCTACAAGCGCATGGGCGATTTTTTAAAGAAGAAATGCAAGGGTTACTTTGGATATATCTTTACTGGTAATTTGGAACTTGGAAAAAAGATCGGACTAAAACCAAACCGCAGAATTGAATTTTATACAAGTAAGATTGATTGCAGGTTGTTTGAGTATGAGTTGTATAGCGGAACTAAGAGGGTGGATAAAAGTTGACCAACTTTATGCTGCAAAAGAAAGGTGTTTACCATATTGGTTCATCTGTGTATGGGGTTTCTATATAATCTTTAAAGTCTCTCAGCTTAGTTAAATTAACCGGCCTGGTTAATTTATTCAGATCAATTTCCATCTCCCAAATTGCCGAATGCTCAGACCATGGATCAATTAAAATCTGGACTGTATAATCTCCAATTGCCCGTAGAGAATGGATATTTTTTAAATCATCCAAAAATCTTACTGAATTGTCAATCCAAGTTCTTAGTACTAAAAAATCACCGCCTACTAAACACCAATCATTGTATTTTCCAATTAAACCACAAGTTGGATCATTGTCAAATTGAAAAACGGGATTTTCTTCTTTAGTCACTTTATTTATGATATAAGTTTTTTCAAAAACATGCCCGAGCAGCATTATTGTATTCTCAAATAATTTTTTAAAGTTTTCATTTTCATTTATATAACCCTTATATGGCCTCATTTTAATTATTCTTTATTCCTGATATACACCAACTTTATCCCCGCCTTATCCGTCTCTCTTTTATCAATTTCAAATTGAGGTGATGATTTTATCAACGGCGTTAATTTTTGAAAACCATAATTCCTCGGATCAAAATTGGGCTGTTTTTTTAAAATAAGGTTTCCTACATCACCCAAAAATGCCCAGCCGTTTTCATCGGCCAGATCGTTGATGGTGTGTGCAATTAATTTAAGTGTTTCTTTATTAAGCTTGTCAACAGTTGGCTTGGGCGCAGGTTTGCTTGATTTTGTTTTTGCAGTGGTTACTTCTTCGGCCTCGTTATCTGCGCCAAACACCGGTATAATTTCCATGTAAATAAACTTATCGCAGGCAACAATAAAAGGATTGGGTGTTTTCTTTTGCCCGATGCCAAACACTTTCATGCCTGCTTCTCTTAATCTGGTTGCAAGCCTTGTAAAATCGCTATCACTGCTTATGATGCAGAAACCATCCACTTTACCTGAGTATAAAATATCCATAGCATCAATTATTAAAGCACTGTCGCTGCTGTTTTTGCCGCTGGTATAACTGTATTGTTGTATGGGTGTGATGGCATTTTCAAGCAACACGTTTTTCCAGCCGCTTACGGTTGGTTTTGTCCAGTCGCCATAAATACGCTTAAAAGTTGGTGTGCCGTATTTGGTAATTTCTTCCATCACACCTTTTACATTGCTGTAAGGCACATTATCTGCATCAATCAAAACCGCCAGGCGGATATCTTTTTGTATTTCCATAAAATAAATGTTGGTTACAAGGTAAATCTTTTTAAACTCATAAAGCTGCTAGTCTGAGGCACTCAAAAAAGAAAAATTTAGCTCTTTGGAAATGATAAGAAGAATCTTTTTTCAGCTGCGCTGAAAAACTGTTAGCCACAAAGGCACAAAGGCACGAAGTATAAAAAATGCTACGCATTTTTCCTTAGTGCCTAAGTGGCTAAATTTAATTTTTGTAAAAAATTATTTATCAACCTTTTAAAATACTTGTCATTAATAGCTTGTCGAAGACGGGGTATTATTAAACTACCCGTTGATATATAATTCCTCCACCTTCTTCCTTGCCCAATCTGTTTTACGCAAAAATTTAAGACTGCTGTTTATACTTGGATTGCTTTTAAAACAATTAATGGGAATGAGTTTGGCCAGTTCTTCCCAACCATACATCTCTACCAAATGCGTAACAATCATTTGGAGTGTTTTTCCGTGAAGAGGATCGTTTGATGTTGCTTGTACCATAATGTTTTAAAAAAGAGTTGCCAACCTTTTAAAGGTTGGCAACTCTATATAGCTTTTGAAAATTATAAAATTACAAACCCATTTTCTTTTTCAAATTCTCATCAATAGCATCTAAAAATTCTTCGGTGTATAAATAATGCTCGCCATGGTTTACTTTATTACCATGAATGCAAACTGCCAGATCTTTCGTCATTTTGCCGCTTTCAACGGTTTCAATACAAACTGCTTCCAGTGCGTTACAAAAATCAATCAGCGGTTGGTTGCTGTCTAATTTACCACGAAAGGCAAGGCCTCTTGTCCATGCAAAAATAGAAGCGATCGGGTTGGTAGAAGTTGGGCGGCCAGCCTGGTGCTCCCTATAGTGGCGGGTTACAGTACCATGTGCAGCTTCAGCTTCCATAGTGCTGCCATCGGGTGTAACCAACACAGAAGTCATTAAACCTAAAGAACCAAATCCTTGTGCTACAGTATCGCTCTGCACATCGCCATCATAATTTTTACAGGCCCACACAAAATTGCCATGCCATTTTAAAGCACTGGCAACCATATCATCAATGAGGCGATGCTCATAAATAATGCCGGCAGCAGTAAAATCTGCTTTAAATTCGTTCTGATAAACTTCTTCAAAAATATCTTTAAAACGACCGTCGTATTTTTTTAGGATGGTATTTTTTGTAGAAAGATATAATGGCCATTTTTTGCTGAGTGCCATATTAAAACAGCTTCTTGCAAAACCATAAATACTTTCATCGGTGTTGTACATACATAAAGCAACACCATCGCCTTTGTAATTATATACTTCAAAAGTTTGGGCTTCGCCTGATTCAGGTGTAAAGGTCATAGTTAACTTTCCTTTTCCTTTTATCACCGTATCAGTTGCACGGTACTGGTCGCCAAAAGCATGACGGCCAACAATAATTGGTGCTGTCCAGTTGGTAACCAAACGTGGTACATTTTGCATTACGATTGGCTCACGAAAAACAGTGCCATCCAGAATATTACGGATGGTTCCGTTTGGCGATTTCCACATTTGCTTTAGTTTAAATTCTTTCACACGGTCTTCATCAGGTGTGATGGTAGCACATTTAATGCCTACGCCACAAGCCTTGATAGCATTGGCTGCATCAATGGTAACCTGGTCGTTGGTTTCATCACGGTATTCCATGCCCAGGTCGTAATATTGAATGGGAACTTCCAGGTAAGGAAGTATCAGTTTGTCTTTAATAAATTTCCAGATGATACGGGTCATTTCATCACCGTCTAACTCCACTACCGGGTTTGCTACTTGTATTTTGCTCATAAATAAATTAATTTATTGCCAAAAGTACGACAAACTGATTTTATTTAAATCAATCTATATAAACTATTGCCGGTAATAATAACCTTGGTTTAATTGATTACATTTATGGCCACATCTTAACCAAATTAAAAATAAAAAAATCATGACAACACAAGAAGTAGCAAACCGTTTTATGGAATTATCCAAAGAAGGTAAATATGATACTATACAAGACGAACTGTACGCAACAGACTGCGAAAGCATTGAGCCTGCGCATGCTTTAGCTGCCGGACTTGCCAATGCCAAAGGCATAGAAGCCATTAAAGAAAAAGGGAAAAAGTTTAATGAATCAATAGAAGAAATGCACGGCGGCTACACCGGCGACCCGATAGTGGCCGGCAATTATTTTTCGGTAGCCATGGGCATGGACGCCACTATGAAAGTAGCTGGCAGAGTGAAGATGGATGAAATTTGTGTTTACGAAGTAAAAGATGGCAAAATAAGTAAAGAGCAATTTTTCTTTTAAATCATTTTAAAAAACGAAGGCAAACAGTTTCAAAACTAATTGCTTTCGTTTTACTTTTTTACTACTAAAGCTTTAAAGGCCGCTTGATTTCTTTAATTGAAAATCGGTAATGATTGATCCCATGTTTTCAATAATAGCATCTCCAAATTCAGTTGTTTTTAAAAGTGTGGCACCAGTCATCAAATTATAAAAGTCAATGGTTACACTTTTACGCATAATGGTAGCCTGCAAAGCAGATTCTATCAAATCCGCAGCTTCCTTCCAGCCAATATATTCCAGCAACATGCAGCCGCTTAAAATAACTGAAGATGGGTTCATACTGTTGGTGCCGGCAAATTTTGGTGCGGTGCCATGCGTGGCTTCAAAAACTGCATAACCGGTTTTATAATTAATGTTGGCACCCGGCGCAATGCCTATGCCGCCTACTTCTGCAGCCAGTGCATCCGAAATATAATCGCCGTTTAGGTTAAGGGTGGCTACAACCGAATAGTCTTTTGGCGCAATCAAAATCTGCTGTAAAAAATTATCAGCAATCACATCTTTTATAAGCAATTTACCTTCGTGCAGGGCTTTGCGCTGCACTTCGTTGGCATGTGTTTCGCCATGTTCTTTTTTAAGTTCATCCCATTCGTCCCATGTAAAAGTTTTATCGCCGTACTCCTGTCGGGCCACTTCGTAACCCCAGGTTTTAAAACCACCTTCGGTAAATTTCATGATGTTTCCTTTGTGTACCAATGATACTGAAGGAAGATTATTTTCAAGTGCATGCTTGATAGCTGCTCTTACCAACCTTTTACTTCCTTGTGCAGAAACAGGTTTTACACCATAACTGCTATCACCGGGGAAACGAATATTCTTCACCCCCATTTCTTCTATCAAAAACTTTTCAAATTTTTGTGCTTCTGCCGTTCCGGCTTTCCACTCAATGCCTGCATAAATATCTTCGGTATTTTCTCTAAAAATAATCATGTCCACATGCTCTGGATGCACAACCGGTGAAGGAACGCCCTTAAACCATTTAACCGGTCTTACACAGGCGTACAGGTCCAGATCCTGTCGCATGGCCACATTCAGCGAACGAATGCCACCACCTGTTGGCGTGGTTAATGGCCCTTTTATAGAAACAATATAATCTTTTGCAGTCTGTAAAGTTTCGGCAGGCAACCATTCGCCGGTTTGTTTAAAGGCTTTTTCGCCGGCAAGCATTTCTTTCCACTCAATTTTTCTTTCTCCACCGTAAGCTTTGTCCACAGCGGTATCAAATACTTTTTGCGCTACATGCCAAATTTCGGGGCCAATGCCATCTCCTTCAATAAAAGGAATGATCGGGTTGTTGGGAACGTTGAGTTTTCCATCTGCACCCATTGTTAATTTTTCTGCCATAATAAGCCCCTCTATCTCTCCGCCGCGGCGGAGGAGGAAACGGAGGAGAACGTTTTTTATTAATAAAATTGTTGGAGCCCGGCGTTAGTAATGCTATTTGGCTGCATTGGCGTCGCACTCTTGTACTGTAAATCTTTATTGAACATTTTTTGTGCTGCGAATTTACGAAAACAGCGGCTTAGTTTAAAGGGAATAAAAAAAGCTTTCTGTTTTTGGCAGAAAGCTTTTGTAAAAAAATATAGATGTGCCTAAAAAGTTCGCCTTACCCTGAAACTACAGGTTACATTGTGCGTTGCATTAGGTGGTGGATTGTCGGTAAATATGCCGGTAAAATTACCACTTATAAACTCTCCGATTATGCCATATTCGGTGATTTGTACGTTGATAGGATTTGTAGAACTGGCATTGAGCATTTGTGCTGCGCTAAAACTGGCCAATGGCTGCAAACTGTTTAATGCTATCCCAGTCCAATCAGTATAGATATAAGCAGTATTGCTTCCTGCAATTTGTCCGGCAGTAAAAATCGTATGGGGCATATTACTTGGATAAACCTGGTAAAAATTAAATGTATCAGGGGGGATGTTAATGGAATAATTTGTTCCGTCAATTGAATAATTTATGAATTGTGCATTTGAAATATTGCAGGCCTGAAGATTACCAATGTTATTTGCACCAACAGCTATATTAAAATTCTGAAGAGTGCTTTGTTGCTGTGCTGTCTGGTCTTGTGCTATAAAGGTCACGGGATCAGGATTGCTATTACATAGAATGACAGCAAAACTAAATGCGCCTGTATTGGTTACTGCATAGCGATGAAACCAGGAATTTTTAGACATTAGTATATCTCCATTTGTTACAGGATTATTATTACAATCTGTAATAGTACCGGATATGGTAGCCATAAAGTTGGAAGAGATCGTAACTACACCCAGTGAAATATTTACATTGGTAGTTGTAAAATTCTGTACGAAGAAATAACCGCAACCACCAAATGTAGGAGAAACATACAAGATCAATTGGGAATTGGCAGATACAGGACCTGAAATAAAACCGGACTCATCTGCATGGCCATATCCCTGGTTGAATGTTCCCGGTATAGCAATCTGCACAAAAACGTTCGGGATTGGGTTACCTGCAGGATCCTTTAAAGTACAATCAAACTGCACATAGGGACCGGGTAACGAATAGCTCCACCATGAAAAATGGCTTACATCACCAACATAACTATTACCGGTTTTTACAGCGCTGCCTTCCTGCTTCCATAATCCTTTGGCTTCATCAAAATACCATAGCGGGATGGTAGCAGGTGCGGTAGCAACAAGTGATGACGGTATTGGTAAAGTAAGCATTGCTTTTTTACCACTTGCAATTTGTAATATTTCACCAGATGTTCCGGTCAGTTCAACTGCAGCCATGCCAAATGTTTGCAGCAGTTTTAAAGCGCCAGCTGTGTTAATACCACGAAGATCGCCGGGCATTATTTTGTTTAAATCGGCAGCTGTGGGGTTTATCCAGTAAGCTGCAACATTTACTGTGCCTGTATATTGTGCATTGGTTGTCGCATTTACAATAGAGCCGGCATTTAATTTTATGCTCAACCCATTTGGCAAAGTAACCGTACCACCAGATGCAGCATTTACATTGCCAACAATAGTTTTTGGTATTAGTTTTATTCTAAAGAAAGCAGCTTTGCCTTCCCTGGCCATATATGTTTTAATACCTTTAAAATAGCCGGGTTTATTTACAGTTACAACGGCAGCTTCTTTTACAACCTGCACATTCTTTGCTTCAAAATAACCGTATTTATCAGTGGTGATGTTGCTTGTACCAAATTGCACCGTTGCACCCATTACGGCTGCATCGTTTTCATCAGTAACAAAACCTGATACGGATGAACTGACCTTTGTTGAGAGATCCGGTGGAGTTACCACTGTTCCGCCATCTTCAAGGCTGAAATCTTTCTGACAGGAAAAAAATATGGA
>JAYURR010000105.1:0-13870 GCA_043756605.1 Chitinophagaceae bacterium | reverse complement strand
TCCAAATCCAAACTGGCCTAAAGAATTTTTCTGAATTCTTAGTGGAGCAAATGCAGGAACTGCACCGCCGAATTGAGCATCATCCATGTACAGAGCCAGCTCGGGATTGTAAAAATAATTACCGAAGGTGCTTAATTTAGAAAGGTCCTCATATGGTGTTAACCGGTTCCAAAGATCTTTATCTCGTATAGGAATTACAGCTTCATTGGTTAATGGCATGCCCAACCGGGAAACCTGTACCCAGGGCCCCGAGTTTTCGTAGCCATTGTTATCTTTTTTATCATTATCGTCATTGCCTTCCTTAATATCTTTTAAAGTAGTAATTTTTTGTCGGCTTGCAGAAGCCCAAACTCCAATTACAAAATTAGGATCAAGAATATTAGCTGCCTGGTTTACAGATTTACGATCTTTTTGTAAAGTTTTTACGTCAACTTCCAAAGCAATTGTTGAAACATTTAAACACTTTAAACCATCTTGGGGATTTGTTGGGCCCTGGCGGGGTGCATCTCCCAGGTCAAAAATTCCACCCAGGTCAACAAAAAACGGATCATCAACCGGGCCACAAAAAACTTTTTCGCCAGTGTTTGCTGTTTTAATAGCTGCTGTCATCAAAGATTCATAACTCGGTGCTCCTAAACCAACGCCTGATTTAATTGATCTGTCGCCAATATTTGGCGGAGGTACAATACCTTTTGTTAAGATCGTGCTGAATTTTTTTCCTCCATCCATACTTCTTTCCAAGGTATAGGTTGTTTTTAAATTCTCTTTTCCCAAACGGATATTGAAAAAAGTAGAAGGGTCTTCATCTGTTCTGTCAAAAGTAAACCGATAGATTATATCATCGCCTTTGGTGGCTATGTTATTATCTATGTGGATTTCATAGCGTACATTTTCGCTGAAATGGCTGAAATTTGGGCCTCCCTGTGGCAATTGAAACGGAATGTAATTGGCAATCAAAATAATTTTGTTAGGGTCGGTAGGGCTTTTAAATGCATACACATCCGTATTATCGGCCAACGGGTCGTCGGCAATCATCGGGGCTTCTCTATGGCTGGATGCCCAGGTTGGAAAAGTGTTGACAATCATTGCAAAGAGCATGATTGCCGCGTAAATTTTTTGTTTCATACATTTTAAATTTAGAAGTGATTGTAAATTTTCATGTATTGATTGAAGAAGGCTTAAGGCTGATTTTTTACAGGATTAGAATTGGCATGCAGGTGAGATACGTACTAAATGTTTCACACGGATTTAACTTTTTTAAATAGATTTTAATATCGCCTACATTTATTTCTGAACAAATAGAAATATTATTAATTAATTTGTAACTCTTATTAAAAAAGACAAAATGATGGCAAATGAAATAAAATGCCCTAATTGTGGTCACCAATATGAAACTGAAAAAAAATAAACTTTAACCATATGAACGAAATTATTTGCCCGAATTGCAAAAAGGCCTTTAAAGTTGATGAAGCAGGTTTTGCTGATATTCTTAAGCAAGTTAGAGATCGTCAATTCGAAGAAGAATTGCAAAAGCGCCTCGATCTTGCTGGAAAGGAGAAAGAAGATGCCGTGAAGATTGCTGAGGCTAATCTTAGACTTACAGTATCAGAAGCCTTTAAAAAAATCGAGAAGGAAAGGGACGCTCTTGCCAGTGATTTAAAAAATAAAGAAACTGAAAAAGAAGATGCTATTAAACTTGCAGAAGCAAATCTCAAAAATTCATTACGTGACGATCTTGTAAAAAAAGACATAGAAATTGCCCAACTAACAGCGGATAAAAAACTTACCGTGGTGGAGGCAATTAAAAACATAGAAAAAGAACGGGATGAGTTAGCCAATAAATTAGAGCTTAAGGAAACGGAGGCACAATTACGTGAAAAAACTTTGAGCGAAAAGTTCTCTGCTGATCTTAAAACAAAAGAAGACATCATCAAAATGAAAGATGAAGAAATTGCTCTACGTAAAGAGATGAAACTTAGACTATCTACAAAAATGTTAGGCGAAACCCTTGAACAGCATTGTGAAACCGAGTTCAACAAACTTCGTGCAACGGCTTTTCAAAGAGCTTATTTTGAAAAAGACAACAATTCTAAGTCTGGAAGTAAAGGTGATTATATCTACAGAGAAACCGATGAAGCGGGGAATGAGATTATCTCTATAATGTTCGAAATGAAAAATGAAGGTGATGAAACCGCTACAAAAAAAAGGAATGAAGATTTCTTAAAAGAACTTGACAAAGACCGTTCAGAAAAAAAATGTGAATATGCAGTTCTGGTTTCACTTTTAGAATCAGAAAGCGAACTTTATAACTCAGGAATTGTCGATGTTTCGCACAAACATGCCAAAATGTATGTTGTTAGACCTCAATTTTTCATCCCGATTATCACACTTCTTCGTAATGCAGCAATGAATTCACTAAAATATAAAGCAGAACTTGCTTTGGTAAGAAATCAAAATATTGATATCACCAATTTTGAAGACAAAATAAAAACATTTAAGGATGGATTTGCGAGGAATTATGATTTAGCTAGTCGTAAATTTAAAGAAGCTATTGAAGAAATAGATAAAACTATTAACCATCTGCAAAAAACCAAAGAGGCATTATTATCATCTGAAAACAATCTTCGTCTTGCAAATGACAAAGCGGACGATCTGACAATTAAAAAACTTACACATGGAAATCCCACGATGAAAGCAAAGTTCGAAGACGCATCGAATACAATCGACGATATCCCGTAACAGGATAGGGAGATGACATGGCTCATTACCGATCGGTTAACACCCACGTTAAAAAATTATTATTAAAAAACAAATAATGAATATCCAGTTCAAATTCATATTTGAAAATGCAATGCACTATCCCTTGCTCCGGCAAACCACTAATTGATTTTAAAACTATATCTTTTTTAAAATCCACTTCGCCCCTGCCCCACCATTTAAACACTGATTCTTTAACGCTCCAGCACAATGTTAAGCAATGAATATTGAATATTGAATATTGAATATTTCCCGCAGTATGCTGTGCGAATATTTTTAATTCTCTTTCACTTGTAAACTTATGCTGTATCTGCTCAATTTTTTCATTCAGCAGTTCCACATCCACACCAACCCGGTGTGTTTTACTAACTATAGCAGCGGCATAATCTCCACAATGCGAAATGGAAAAGTGAAAGGGTTCATTTTGTAAAAAAGGTTTTTTTGTATCTGCAACCTGTATCAGCTCCACCGGAAAACCGGGATACAATTCCTTAAGCAAAAGCCGCCCGGCCAGGTGTTGCAGCCGTTTATGCCAGTGCTTTATCTCCCGCTGAACTGATACCGTTGCCTGAAAAAAATCTTCTGATTCTGCAATATGCCAAACACCCATCCTTGTTGTTGCGTTAATATTTTGTTGATAAACCAGTGGCATAAATCGATTTTAGATTTTTGATTGCAGATTTTTGATTGAATATTTGCGAATCGGAAATTTTACACAAATTAACTAATTAACCAGTTAACGGATTAACCACTTACCATGATTTTAAGCGATACCAGAATTTTAGAAGAAATAACAAATGGAACCATCAAAATTGTTCCTTACGACCGGGATTGCCTGGGCAGCAACAGTTACGATGTACATCTTGGTAAACACCTGGCTAAATATGTAAACAAAGAGCTTGATGCCAAAGCTCATAATACCATTGAGCATTTTGATATACCCGAAGAAGGCATTGTTTTATACCCGCATGAATTTTATTTGGGTGTTACAGAAGAATATACCGAAACCCATGCACACGTTCCTTTTTTAGAAGGAAAATCGAGCACAGGCCGCCTGGGCATTGATATACACGCCACTGCAGGTAAGGGCGATGTTGGCTTTTGCGGCAACTGGACACTTGAAATTTCGGTAAAACAACCCGTAAAAGTATATGCAGGCATGCCCATTGGGCAGCTAATTTATTTCCCGGTAGATGGTGAGATTGAAGTTAAATACAACCAGAAAAAAAATGCAAAATACAGCGGACAAATAAATAAGCCAGTTGAAAGTATGATGTGGAAGAATAAGTTTTAATCTAAAAATTTGTATTTTGCTGTACAAATAGGGAACTATGAAACAATTTTATTTGCGCATTAATAAATACGCATGCTTCATTTTAGTTTTAATGCTGCTGTGCAACTTTGTACAGGCACAATCCGACCCTGCAAAAGCCGATTCGTTTTTTTATTTTATAAAAGCCAACCCATTAAGATCATCAGTTTACATTACCCGCAACGATACTGCCATTGCCCGGCTTAACGAAAATAAGCTGATGCCTTTGGCCAGCACCGTAACCATGCTTGTTGCCATTGAGTTTGCACAACAATCTACCCATGAAGTGATTAATGAAAATGCCTATGTGCCGCTGGCCGATATTGAAAAATTTTATATTCCCTTTATTGACAGTGCCGCTTTTAACACCTGGCTTAGTAAAGCAAAAGCAAACAACGAAATTAAAGATGGCAATATAAAACTGGTTGATGTGGCCCGTGGTATGATCATGTACGGTTGCTATACCAATGCTGATTACCTGATGGATCTGTTGGGTTTTGACAGTGTTAAAGATAATATTGCCCTGCTTAAATTAAAACAACATACTGCCATTTATCCGTTCGCAGGTTCGCTTTTTACATTTTATATACCCAAAAAATCATCCGAAGATAAATTGCTGAAAATACTTTCAAAATACTCTGATAAAAAATACGCCATGGAGGCTTATTACAACCATCTTGAGCTTAAGGACGACAGCAGTTTTAAAGAAACTTTTAACCCCGAAAGGTTTACTGTAAAACTACAAAAAATGTGGAACGATAACCTGCCGGCTTCTACCAGCAAAGAATATGTAATGCTGGCACAGGTTTTAAACAACCGCGAAGTGCTGGATGAGGATGCTTTTTTTCCTATTGGCGAAATACTGGAATACCCGATGGAGAAAAAAGAAAACCAACTGCTTTATAAACATTACGGGGCAAAAACCGGCAAAACGCCATTTATATTTACCCGGGTGATATATTTTACACAAAAAGATGGAACACGGATTGAATCGGCTATTTTCTTCCATGGGCTATCTCCCAATGAAGAAAAAAAGTTAGAAGACTGGCAGCCGTATTTTGAAACACAGTTTATTAACGATTTGGTATTTAGGGCAAAACTCAAATTTTAATTTAACTGCCAGATGCTGTAATTTAATATAGTAGCAAAACTTACCCAACAAATGTAAGGCACCAGTAACCACGCTGCAGGTGATGATATTTTTCCAAACCACAAAATTGTAAGCAAAATCATCCCCCACATAAAAATAATTTCGGCAAAGGCCCAGCCAGGCTGCTGCATTTTAAAAAAGATAATTGACCAAAAAAAATTAAGCGTTAACTGAGCAGCAAATAAAAGGATGGCTGTTTGTTTTACACTTTTTTCTGCATCACTTCTCCACACTAAAAACAATGCAATACCCATGAGTATATACAGCGTTGTCCATACCGGTGCAAATATCCAGTTGGGTGGGTTAAACCAGGGCTTGTTGGCAACAGCAAACCAGCCATCTACGCCTGATGAAGTAAAATAGCCGGATATTGCACCAACCAATAAAGGGATAAGAATTGAGATAAAAAGTTTCATTTTTTCTTTATTGAATTAAATTTCATTTTGTAAATAATGTGCGTAATACTCAAGTTAACAAAAAATAAACCTTGTTTGGATGCTACTTATAATTTACCGTACTTTTTATAATACGCAATTATAAAGCCGGTAACTTCATCGTAGCTTAAAACGCCCTGTGGTTGCTGGTTTCCCTGCAAATACTTTCCGTATATCCATTTAAATACCGGTTCAATGGGGTTTTTATGTTTTTTATTAAATGCACGCCATTCTTTTAAATCATTAATTACCTGCGGCAATAATTGCCTGTTGTAATTATTTGCTGCCGCAGAATCTTTTGCAAAAAGATTGCGGTTGCTGTACATAAACAAATCTAAATAAACCGAGTAATGCAGCAGCGTATCTTTCGATGCTGTGGCCGAAAGAAATGCCACGAAATTGGCTTCCATTTCTTTGGCATAACCAAGCTGGTGTGCAACCTCGTGGCAGCTGGTAAACGGCTGCAAAAATTTTGGCACCAATGTATTTACTTGTGCCTCGCCGGTAAAAGGATTGTAGTAACCGGTAAAACCCATATAATTGCCCAGCCAACTCCACAACGATGGTTTTAGCGAAACAGGTTTATATTTTAAAAACGGGTAAACTTTTTCAGCCTGCACATAAGCATCTTCTACTTTTAAAAACAATTGTTTGTTTGTTGGATAAGAAATGTTTTGATTTACCAAAGCCTGCTTTGAGGCATTTACTTTTTCAACCAGCAAACCATTAATCATCTTTAAATCATCACCATTATACTTTTCCATTTTTAACTGTAACTGGCTGGCAATGCCCTTGCGGTTGTAATTAATACCCCAAAAAAGATTGAAAATTATATAGATAATCAACCCAAACTTCACAGCTTTAAAAAATACCCTCACCAAATTCTGCATTGCAAATTTCCTTCTAATCTTCGCTACAATCTTCTCTTTGTCTCCCCTTTGGGGATTCTTTGAAAAAGAACCAACCAAGTTCATGGAGGCAACCACCCACAAAATTACCAACCAGTACAAAACATCCCCAACACTAAAAGGTAACCAGCCAAAAACATACCGTAAAATGCTGCTGAAAACAGGGTAAAAACCATTTGCATACTGGTTTTCCACACGTGTGGAATCATTTGCATAAATATGTATTGCAGCAGCAATTACAACTAAAACAAGTGTAAAAATCAGCGATTTCTTCATTTTCATATCGGCCATAAAAGTAATCAATAGCTGTAAAGGCTATAAAATCTATTTTTCAACCTAAAAATTGCAAATATTACCTTACCTTTGCCGTCCTTTAAACCATACGTATGGCAAGTAAGCGCACATTTGAGATTGCATTTGTAGGGTTAAAGCAGGGAGTTCATGAGTTTAACTACGTAGTGGACGATAAGTTCTTTGTTGAAAAAGGTGAACCCGATTTTACCAATTGCCAGGCAAATATAAAGCTGCAGCTTGATAAAAAAAGCAGTTTTATGCTGCTTAAGTTTGAAATTGGCGGTTATGCAAAAATTACCTGCGACCGGTGCGGAAACCCGCTGGGAATGGACATTTGGGATGAGTTTAACATGTTGGTTAAACTGGTAGATAACCCCGATGAAATGAATGCGCAGGAAGAAGACCCGGATGTATTTTATATTTCCCGTAACGAAAGCCATATTGATGTTGGCAACTGGATATATGAATTTGTGCTGCTGAGTTTTCCGCTGCAAAAAATGTGCAGTGCCGAGGAAGTTGGCGGACCGCAATGCAACAAAGAAGTGCTGGAAAAACTAAAGGCCATGGAAGTTAAAGAAGAAGAACACAACGCAAACCAGTTGTGGAAGGGCCTGGAGCAGTTTAAAAAAGTTAAAAAAGAAAAGAGTAAAAAATAATCATTAAAAATTAAAAACTAAGCGATATGCCAAATCCAAAAAGGCGCCACTCACAACAACGCAGTGCAAAAAGAAGAACACATTACAAAGCCAGCGAGCCAACTTTGAGTGTTGATGCAACAACCGGCGAAACACATGTACGCCATCGTGCCCATGTAAGCGAAGGAAAATTATTTTACAAAGGCAAATTAGTAGCAGAGAAAGCTCCGCTAAAAGCATAATATTTTTCAAAGTATCAATTCTAAGTCCGAAATTCGCTAACGCGGGTTTCAGACTTAGAATTTTGCATTTATAGAAGGCACCGAAGAAAAGGTTTAAGAAGTTGAAGAGGTTTAAAAAGTTTAAAAGCTCTAAACTTTTTAAACCTTTCAAACCTTTTAAACCCTTAAACCTATAAACCTCTTAAACCTTTTAAACTTTGCATTATGAATATAGCACTGGATATGATGGGTGGCGATTTTGCTCCGCTGGAAGCAGTGAAAGGCGCAGCAGAATATGTAGCCGCCGCCACCGCCGATATTCATCTTACTTTAATTGGCGATGAAACACAGATAAACCAACATCTTGCAAACCATCCCATAGCTGCCGATAAATTTACCATTGTACATGCCCCCGAAGTTATTGGCATGCACGAACATCCCACCAAGGCACTAAAAGAAAAACAAAACTCATCCATTGCAATCGGTTTTCAATTACTGGCAACGGGTAAAACAGATGCATTCATCAGCGCAGGCAACACCGGTGCCATGATGGTAGGTGCTTTGTTCAGCATAAAAACGGTAGAAGGTTTACTGCGGCCAACCATTGGCGGTTATATGCCACGGGAAGATGGCACTTTAGGTTTATTAGTTGATGTTGGCCTCAACGCCGATTGCAAACCCGAAAACCTGAACCAGTTTGCCATACTTGGTTCGCTGTTTGCCAAGCACATCTTAAATTTTGATAACCCAAAAGTAGGACTCATAAACCTAGGCGAAGAAGAAGGCAAAGGCAACATACTTACGCAGGCAACCTATTCCCTGCTAAAAGAAAACAAGCAGATAAATTTTATTGGCAATATTGAAGGCCGCGATATTTTATTACCCAAGGCCGATGTGTTGGTATGCAACGGCTACACCGGCAACGTGGTTTTAAAATTAGCCGAAAGCATATACGACATCAGTCGCCGCCGCAATATGGATGATGAATATTTTAACCGCCTTAATTTTGAGCAGTACGGCGGCGTACCCGTGCTGGGCGTAAGTAAACCGGTAATTATTGGCCACGGCATCTCCCACGCCATGGCCTTTAAAAATATGATACGCATTGCCCACCGCATGTTAGAAACCGATCTTTTAGGAAAAATGAAAGACAGTTTTTTGGGCCAGACTTAGGAATTACTATTTAGCTTCGGTGGCGTCGCACTCTTGTACAGTGAAGCTTTATTGGGCTTTCGTCCCATCGGGGTTTCACAGCTTTCCCTGTAATTAATAATACGCTTACGTGAAACCCCGATAAATCATGCTCTTAAACTAAAAAAACTGCCACTCTTTACTTCTAAAAGTGGAACTCCAAATGGCAGAAACCAGCAAGCATCAGGGTTTCGCAGAGCGCTTTTACTAAAAAATAAACCCTTTTGCGAAAACCCCGCTGAGACAGGAAAGCCAAATCGCCGTTGCCAAAATAAGAATGCCACCACAAAAATAATGGCCGCTCAAAAAAGCGGCCATCATCATTAATGCAAAATTTATCTTTAAAAAATATACCGCAAACCAAACTGAACCTGCCACCGCGAAATAAGTTCGGGACTGGATGCAAAGGTTTGGGTTTGTGAGGGATCAAACTGGTAAGTAGGTACATTACCTGCAAGGCCTACCGATAAAGGCTGATAATAACCTGTATTAGTGGCATATTTACGAACACCCCATTTACTACTAAGCATATTTCCCAGGTTTTGTACATCTATACTAAACTGGAAGGTATTTACCGATTTTCTTGCTTTAATTTTAAAATCCTGCAGTATCCTTAAGTCAACCTGGCTGAAACCCGGTGATACTGCACCATATTTTTCTGTAAACTCCCCTCTTCTGCCATTTAAATATTTATCCTGACGGATAAAGTTTTCCAATGCTGTACGCTGGGTAGCTGCATTTTGCACATTTCCATTTACATCGGTAAAAGGAGCAAAATTCATTACGCCTATTTCGGCGCTGGTAGGCACATACATCAGATCGTTGGAGCCGGTACCGTCGTTATTAATATCGCCGCCATATACATAAGCATACCTGTTCCCGGAACTCCAGCTTCCGAATAATGAAACGGTGGTGCCATAACGCTTTTCTTTTCCATATTCAAATTTCTTCGACAGGGCTACAATAAAACGATGTGTATTGCCATATAAAGAAGGGCTTAGTTCTGGTTTGTTGGCATTGTTTAAAATGGGATTGCGGTCAAAAGCATCGCTTGATATTTCTGCAGAAATTGAACTTACATCCTCAGCTTTTAAATAATTATAACCAGCCATCACAAACAATCCGTTTTTAAAATTATGTATTGCCTGTAAACTGGCATTAAACTGGTAACCCGATTTATCGTTGGTAAATACATAGGCATTTGCAGTGCCCTGGTTGGCAGCAGTGTAAATTTTACGGTTATCGCCGGTGCCGGCATTTAAAGTACCGGTTGGTGTACCCAATTTATAGTTACGCACAATCATGGCATTTACATCCTTTGTGTAAGAAAGGTCAATTGAGAAAACCGTTCCGGTTTTAATTCTAAAATCGGTACCCAGATTGCTTCTCCATACCTGTGGCCATTTAAAATTGCGGTCGGTGGCATTATAAAAGAAACTGAAGGGGTTACCAATATGGTTACCTATCCATACAAAAGGAAAGCGACCGGTAAACAATCCGGTACCGCCTCTAAGCTGTATCGATCTGTCTCCTTTCACGTTCCAGTTAAAACCAAGGCGTGGCGAAAACAGCGGCTTGCCGCTGGGCAGTTTATTATTATCGAGCTGCTTATCGGCGCCATTGGTAACAGGCCTTCCATCCGCATCAAATAAAGTAAGGTTATCATTGTTTTGTACAGTAGGGCTTCCTTCGGTGTATGTTCCTTTAAATGTTCCGTCGTTGTTAAAGTCAGCACTTTTAATACTGGCGTTGCTGTACAATGGTTTGTCTATACGCAATCCCACGGTAACCTTAAGGTTTTTAGTTGCCTGCCATTCATCCTGCAGGTAACCCGATAACTGGGCAACTGTTACATAATACCAGCTCCATTTATCAGCAACTGCCCTGTTACGGGCATAATTCACATCAACATCAAGCGGGTAAGCACCAAAAACCACGGCACCTCCAACGGGAACACTGTCTTTAAATGTTTTTATATCAATATCGCCAAATAATGTTGGCCCATAGCCGGTAAGATTAAATGAATTTGCAAATTTGAACGATTCATAAGAAATACCGGCTGTTACTGTATGTTTCTTTAAATAAACATTAAAATCGTTGGTTGCCTGAAATGCATCCTGGTTTAAACGATTGTAAATAGAGAAAGGTTCGTGCCCTGCCACAATATAACGGGAGCCGAATTTTGAAATATTAACAACAGGAAAGGGTGTTGAAAAAGGATTTCTTTTATCGCGGAAAGTAGTATAAACCAATCTTAGTTTATTGGCATATTTGCCATTAAAATTCGATTTTAATTCGGTACAGAATGATTGAAGTTTATTTACAATCTCGTAACCTGAATTGCGGAACTGCAAAGTGGTATAATCTGGCCCCCTGCGGCCAATGGCGCTGGGATGCGCCGGTTTATCCTTCTTGGCATCCAACCCATTATAGGTAAACGACAGTTTATGAATAGAATTGATGTTCCAATCCATTTTATACAGCCATTTGTAATTAGTTTGTTTATGGCTAAAACCCTGGTATCCGCCGGTTTCATAACCAAACCTGGTTTTTAGGATTGAACTTACAGCCAGCATGTCTGATTCCAATACTCTTGATGTGGAAGTTTTACCCACATTGCCTGCATTCCTTGCTTCGTAGCTGCTTGCAGCATCACGGCGCTGTTCTGTTTCAAAACTTACAAAATAATACAGTTTGTTTTTTATGAGAGCCCCGCCTAATGCAAAGCCTGCCTGCACCTGGTTTAAATCGGTAATGGGCTGGTTTACTTTGTCAACTTTTTTTCCGGTAAGGCCCTGGTTACGGAAAAACCCATAGACGGTACCGCTGAATTTATTGGTTCCTGATTTTGTAACCGTATTTACGCCTGCACCTGTAAAGCCTGCCTGTGTTACATCGTAAGGGGCAATATTAACCTGTATCTGGTCAATGGCATCAAGCGAAATAGGTTGAGCACTTGTTTGTCCGCCGGGGGTTGGCGCATCCAGCCCGAAGGGGTTATTAAATACAGCTCCATCCAGTGAAAAATTATTGTATTGCCCGTTACGCCCTGCAAAGGAAATACCGTTATAATTTGCCGATGCAGAAGGTGTAAGCCTTAAATAATCATCGGCCGAACGGGAAATGGTAGGCAGCGTTCTGATAAGCCTGTTATTAATATTTGTAGATGCCCCGGTTTTACGGTCATCTATTAATCTTGACCCCGCCGCTTTTACGGTCACATTCTCCAATGCCTTACCCGATTCCCGCAAGGTAAATTCAATCGTATTATTAAGCCCAAGATCCAGCATAATATTTTCTGTAACTACCGGCTCGTAACCAACATTGGTTACTGTTATTTTATAAGGCCCACCAACCCTTAAATTTGGCAAAGTAAAGCGGCCATCGGAACGGGTTGCAATAGTTTGTTTAAAACCTGCTTCGGGATACTCGATGGTAACAGATGCACCTGCTACAGGTTGCAGTTTGCTGTTTTTTACTTCACCTGCAATGGTAGCGGTGGTAACCTGTGCATTTAAAGCTGTTGAAAACAGCACTGCCAAAAAGATTGTGGTAATTTTTCTGGCAAAAAATAAATTTCTCATAAATAGTTGTTTTGGTTAAAAAGAATTCATACTCAGTTAATAATTAATTAACACATATAAATTAGCGTAAAAGTATCTAATTTGTTAAAAAAACAATATTATCTTTTGCACAGGTGTTGATTGTTTTAATAAACTTCAGGTTTCTATCAGCCGTTTTTCGGGCATAGGAGCCACCGTTTAAACAATACTCTTCTCCACCCAGATTATTCTAAAAATAAATCCCGAAAAATTACCCAACTTGCAATTAAATGCATCCCAATGCGCCATACTTTTATATTTTTTATAGCAGTTTTAATCTCCTGCACCAACCTCTCACCTGAAACAAAAAAACAAATTAAAAAAACAGGAAAAGAAATTGCCAAACAGGTTACTGCCACCATGGAGCATCTGGATATGCAACATGATTATATTGGCTACGAAGCAAAGCCCGACAGCAGCCAGATACGCATGTACTGGAAAGATGATGCAGGAAATATACTTGGAAGCTTAGGCAATCTTAAAAATTACACTATACAAAAAGGCGACACGCTTTTGTATGCCTGCAATGGCGGTATGTACATGCAAAATCAGGCTCCGCTTGGATATTATATTGAGGATGGAGAAACCCTGCAGAAAATAAATACCAAAACCGGCAGCGGTAATTTTTACTTAAAACCCAAAGGCGTTTTTTATATAGATGATGAAAATGCAGCTGGCATACAAAGTATTGAAACTGCTACCGACAGATCCTCACTTCAAACTAAAAAAATAAAATACCTCACACAAAGCGGCCCCATGCTGGTACACAACAATAAAATAAATACCATTTTTACACAAGGCGGCAGCAATATAAATTTGCGTAACGGTGTAGGCATTTTACCAAATGGCAACGCCTATTTTGCCATGAGTACGTACCCCGTTAACTTTTACGATTTTGCCAAACATTTTAAAGACAAGGGCTGCAGCCAGGCATTATATTTTGATGGTTTTGTTAGCCGCAGTTTTTGTCCGCAATTAAACTATGTGCAGTTGGATGGAAATTTTGGGGTGATGGTTGCTGTAGTAAAAGCAAATTAAAAGTAAATTGATACCGCTATTATACTTGAGTTATAATAAAATAAAGGAAAAATATTTTTTATCTTGATGGCTAAACAAAAAAAATGAAAATAATAATTTCGTTGCTGGCATTTATAAATGGTGCCTACATGTTGCTGGATGGTATTTTTGTAATTATTAAAGGCAAATATATTGGTCCGGATAAACCCGGGCCCTGGGCAAATTTATTTTACAAACTGAATATTAATGTTTTCAAGTTAGGACCGCTGTTTATAATTTATGCTTTGCTGTGGTTCATTTTTTTATTTGGCTTATGGACAAATCAAAGCTGGGCATACCTGCTTGGCCT
>JAYURR010000104.1:0-4708 GCA_043756605.1 Chitinophagaceae bacterium | reverse complement strand
CTTGAATCATTTTTTGTTCAGGATGTTTTCTACCACCTTGAGGAGGAACACCAACTACCGAACCTTCTAACAATTTCAATAATCCTTGCTGAACACCTTCTCCAGAAACATCACGAGTAATAGAAGGATTATCACTTTTACGAGCAATCTTATCAATCTCATCAATAAATACAATTCCTCTTTCTGCAGCAGCAACATCAAAATCGGCAGCTTGCAACAAACGTGATAAAATACTTTCCACATCTTCACCTACATAACCAGCTTCTGTTAAAACAGTAGCATCAGCAATACAAAAAGGTACATTTAATAATTTTGCAATGGTACGAGCCATTAACGTTTTACCTGTACCAGTTTCACCAACCATAACGATGTTGCTCTTTTCAATCTCCACTTCGTTATCAACTTTTTGATTCATTCGTTTATAGTGATTATAAACAGCAACGGCTAAAACTTTTTTTGCATCATCCTGGCCAATTACATATTCATCCAAAAATTTTTTTATCTCCAGCGGTTTGCGTACCGTTAATTTGTGCGAAGGTGCCGTGCTGTGCTTGCTATCTTTGGTGCTGCCCAATTCCTGCTCAATAATTTCTTCGGCATGCTCTACGCAGTTTTCGCAAATATGCCCATCCTGACCGGCAATGAGTATTTTAACTTCATCGCGGTTGCGGCCGCAAAAAGAGCAATGTAAGGTTTGTTGTTTAGCCATTTTATTTCGTTTTATCTCAATCGCACGATATCAATCACCGGCAAAGTTACAAAAGCAAGCTGATTTATCTGTTAGACAAGTTACCAGCCTATAACGTTGCATTTACAATAGAAGTACTTGCCTAAAGCCTGTGATCTGTATTAAGATAAAAAAAGCCTCAAAAGAGGCTTTTTTTATCCATTATTTTAAAACATTTAAATCTTGGCCAAAACGGCATCTACAATGCCATAAGCTATAGATTCGTTGGCATCCATCCAGTAATCACGGTCAAAATCCTTCATCACTTTTTCAACGGTTTGTCCGCAGTTTTTTGCCAATATTTCGGCACCCATCAGTTTGGTTTTTTTAATTTGCCCGGCCATAATTTCCAGGTCGGCATGGGTTCCTTGTCCGCCGCCGCTTGGCTGGTGTATCATTACTTCTCCATTGGGGAAAATAAAGCGTTTGCCTTTTTCGCCACCACTCAATAAAATACTGCCCATGCTGGCCGCCATACCCATACATACGGTGCTAACCGGCGAGCTTATCATCTGCATGGTATCGTACATAACCATGCCGCTGGTAACCATACCGCCCGGGCTGCTTATGTAAAAAGTAATTTCTTTACCAGGGTCAAGCGCTTCCAGGTACATTAACCGGTTGGTAATGTCTTTGGCACTTTTATCATCTACAACGCCCCATAAAAAAATCTTGCGCTGCTCAATAAATTTTTTATCAAACTGCCAGCTGCTCATCATTTTCTCCATCGGGTTTTCCGGCATACCATCCGGCGTTTCCTCATCCTCAAAACGGGTAATATTGTTTTTATAAAAGTTCATAATGGGTGATTGTTTTTATTTTTGTTCTTTCTTTTGCTTTTTCTGATTCATTACCAGCACTTCATCTATCAGGCCGTATTCTTTAGCCTCGGTAGATGTTAGCCACTTATCCCGGTCGCAATCTATAGCAACCTTTTCAATAGGTTGGTTTGTGTGAAAGGCGATGATCTCGTAAATTTCCTGCTTAACTTTTTTTACTTCGTTAACGGTAATTTCAATATCGGTTGCCTGGCCGCCTGCGCCTGCGCTGGGCTGGTGCATCATAATACGGCTGTGTTTTAGTGCGGTACGTTTGCCGGGTGCGCCAGCACACATTAATACCTGCCCCATACTTGCGGCCATGCCGGTGCAAATGGTTGCAATATCAGGTGTAATAAATTGCATAGTATCGTACATACCCAAACCTGCATACACACCGCCGCCAGGGCAGTTTATGTACATCTGTATATCACGGGTACGATCGGTACTTTCTAAAAACAACAATTGTGCGGTAACAATGTTTGCAACTTCATCATTAATGGGATAGCCCAAAAAAATAATCCTGTCCATCATCAAACGGCTGTAAACGTCCATTACGGCAACATTCATGGGGCGCTCTTCAATAATGTTGGGGGTTAAATTGGTGGCCCCCCCAGCCCCCCCAGAGGGAGGAATAAGGGCAACTGCATTTGGAATGCTGTGCTTAATATAACCATCGAGTGTATTGCTGCTGATGCCACGGTGTTTTACTGCGTATTTCTCAAATTCTTTTCCAAAGTTCATGCTGATAGTATTATGTGAGGCAAATATATTCGATTATGGGTTTTCAAATACTATGCTAAAAAATAAATCGGCCAAAATGGCAAAAAAAGGAAGAGTTGGGTAGATGTCAGGCCACTATTTAGTGGTGTTAGAATTTAAAAGAAGGCTGAGTAACAGGTGATATGAAAGTTTAAAAAAAATTCTTAGTGGCCAGACACCTGAAAAAAAAGCCAGAATCTCAATGAGCGTAACCAATAAAGGTTACAACTCATTGAAAATATCTGGTATTAACCTCACCTCAATACAAAGGAATATAAAATTTTTTAATTGCAAGTAAGTTTTCGGCAGAATGGTTTGTATGGCAGTTAAAAGCAACGTGTAGCCCGTTCAGCTTTTTATGTAGTTTTTGTGGAGGTCATTACTACTAGTGCTAACTTTTAATAGATAGTGTGTAAAAAATATCTGAAAATTTGAAAATTGTATTTAGTGGAGAGAAGCTGTTTAGTTGTAAAGGCGCTACCAAAAATCTCTAAAATTTAGAAGATAGATGAGTAGTAAAAATTCTGAAAGTTTAAAAAGTTGTTTTAGTGGCCAGACACCTGTTGCCATTTTACTTTGGTAGAAATTACAGCCGGGCAAAGCAAATGCACAACATAATGTTTGTTGAACAATTCAGGCATATCGGTATTGATGAGTTTAATAAGTTCTTTTTTTAAATCTATGGCATTAGCTGGTTCTGTAATGTACTGGTCATATTCCTGCAGATAAAAATCTTTTTCATATTTGCCAATCTCCAGATTGCCATTTAGGATTTTTACAAGTAAACTGCCAGGGTTTAAAGGCGGATAAACAGAGCCATCTCTTTGAATATTTACTACGATCATACAGGTATATTTTAAAAAATGGGGTACGCCATTTTACACACTGAAATAAAAATGAAATAAAAGCGGAAGCAGAAGTAAGCAGACCGACATTGAATTCTAAAACGACACAAGAAATGGATAATTAAATTCAAGGACCCGTATTAAAACAATAAACGCTGAATTGTTTTAATACCCTCCGCTTTTATTTAGACAAAATTACGCTGAAACAGCAGCAGCAAGGACTATATTCGATGAAAGGGATTAAATACGGGTTAAAATGCAGATCAGCATTGTTGAATTTTTAGTACTGCTATTTTGGAACCGGTTTTACATTAAAAACAGAACCATCATTTTGAGGTTGCTTTAATTTATCTAATTTATTTTTTAAAATGGTTTGATAAGCATTACCAGGGTTTGCTTTAATCTGCTGAATAAGGAAATCATTGGTACGGTTATTATTCCTGTAGTTATATTCTATCAATGTGCTTTTTCCGTAAATATTAAAATCATTTGCCGAGAGCAACAGTTCATCTACAATATTATCTGAAACCTTTCTGCCATCCTGCTTCTCCTCTAAATTATCAAAGATGCTTATGTTTTCAAATTTTTGGCCTTTGTTCCATAAAAATAAAATGGCCATGGCCACTATAAAGCCGGCTGTCCACAAAATAATATAGATGAATGCTTTTTTAATTTTATGCTTGTTTTAAATTATTAAAAGTATTTTCCAATTCATTAATCAATGCTGCTGTGCTTTTTAAAATTTCGGTTTCTTTTTCATTATCCAAAATCATTTTCTGCAGCGATGTAACCATTTTCATGGCATTACTGTTATTGCCCAATGGCGAAATACTGCTGATAAGATAATGACAGGCCGCAGGCAGTGCTACTATATTTTTGTGGCTGATTATTTTTTTCAACTTCGTAATTTCCACAGGTATTTCCTGCTTTACCTGGTTTAAAATAATTGCTGCCATCTGCTCATCGCCACCGGCAAGCTGTAGTAAAAAAGCATTGGTATTTATTTCAGATACTGCATCCGCAGGCTTTATAAATGCGCTGAGATATTTAACCAATATATTTTTCAGCGCAACTTCATCCAGTGGTTTAGCCAGGTAATCATTCATACCTGCGGCACTGCATTTTTCTTTTTCAGCATCCATCACATAGGCCGTCATGGCCACAATGGGTAAGGCATTATCATTTTCTCTTATGGCAACACAAGTTTTGTAGCCATCCAGCAACGGCATCTGTATATCAAGCAATAATAGATTAAAAGCGTGGTTTTTTAATGTTTCAAGCACTTCCAATCCATTTTCTTTAACCACCGGTTCAATACCATGCTGGTTTAAAAGCTTAGTTATTAATAACTGGTTTACGCTGTTATCTTCGGCAACAAGCACTTTTGCGCCGGTAAATTTTACTTCATCACTAACCGTTGCAGCAACTGCTACCGGCTGGTTATTTTCTGAAACATTTTTTGCAAAAGGAAGCAGTACCGTAAATACAGAACCCTCTCCTTCGCTACTTTTAACACTAATACTACCACCGAGCAAAGCGGCCATATTTTTTACAAT
>JAYURR010000103.1:0-13950 GCA_043756605.1 Chitinophagaceae bacterium | reverse complement strand
TTTTCAATGTACGAAAATAAGGTATTGGACGTAATAGAAACCCGTGGTGGTGGGTATTATTTTAAAGATCAAAACCTGGTTAATTGTTGCTTTAATAGTTTACGGGCAAAATGTATCCTACTTTTTATGGTACCCAGGGGTTCGTTTAGTATATGAGATATTTCGTGATATTTATATCCTTCAAAATATAATTCAAATGGGTTTTTGAATATCTCGGGTAAATCATGAACAGCTTCCTTGATCTCTTTTAATGTAAGCGTAGTTTCAGCCGCATTTGCAGTAGTAAACTGGTTGTAATCCAGCAAAAAATCGTTTGGCGTATTATCAAAGATGGTATTTTGCTTGGCACTGCGCCTGTAATTATTAATAAAAATATTACGCATGATTGTGTACATCCACGCTTTTATATTTGTACCGGCATTGTATTTATCCTTGTTTGCCAGCGCCCTGTACAAGGTTTCCTGTATCAGGTCTTTAGCCGATTCCATATCACGGGTAAGTGTCATGGCAAATGGCTTAAGATATTCTGTGTTACTGATAAGCGATTGGTTGAATTCTACTGTTGACATAATTTTGTGTTTAACTATTGAAACGTAAAGTTAAACACAATTTTTGAAAAACAACACTATTTTGTTTAATTTTTTTTAATAAAAGTTAAACATACTGTAAATCAGTTCTTTAAACGTCAACTAAAAATCGGGTAAACAAAAGATAAATTAAAAACCAGCCAGAAACTCCATCACTTCGGCATAGGATTTTTTGAAATTGATGGGAGGTAATATCTTTTTTTCGTAAGTGGTGGTAAGGTGTCCAGATATTATTACAGGTATTTGTGGGAAGGATTTGCTCAAATTTTCTATAAACCTATCGAAATTAAACCGGGTGCCTACACTGGTTAAATGGGTATATATGTAATCTGGCTTCTTTAATTTTACCAGGTACTCTACATCTTTTAAAGGAATGCTGCAGCCCAGATAAATGGTGCTCACCCCTTTACTTTTAAACATGTAATTCATAAAAAGCAAGCTCAGCTCATGATATTCAGTTTCGGGCAAAAACAATAAAACAGACTTATTTATTTTAACTACACTTCTGATACTTTCGATACCTACTATCAGTTTTTGGCGGATGATATTGGTTACCAGATGCTCCTGTCCGGGATTTATATGATTGGTTAACCACAGTATGCCTATTTTTTCAAGGAACGGAAATATGATTTGAGAAATAGTTTTTTCAATTCCCTTTGCAGCAATAAAATCATCCAGCACCTCTTCATAAGCTTCTATATCCAAATCAACCATGTTTTGAATAAGGGTATTTACAATCCTTTCCTGTAGTGCTTCCTGTTGATTTAAAGAAAGTATTTTTTCGCAGATTTCCGATTCGTTCATTTTGTCAATATGCGAAATTTTAAACCCAAACTTATTGAGTAATGCAACGTTCAATATTATTTTTAACTCCTCATTACTGTAAAATCTTATATTAGTATCGGTACGATGTGGCTTTAAAAATGAATAGCGTTGCTCCCATATACGTATAGTATGGGCTTTTATGCCCGATAAGTTTTCAAGATCTTTAATAGTAAAAGAATGCATATTTGCGGTTTTATATAGCTTATTACAAATGCCAGCCAAAATTGTTTAACCTGGCCATGTAAATAGCTTAACGAATTTAGTGGATTAGTTTAAAAAGAACCTTCAGGTAAATCTTTAAAGGTTTTAATGGTGAGGTTATTTTTTGGAAAAAGGATTGACCATGCCGTAAGAAATATGATCATAAAATCGGTGTAGAGCGATGCGTTTTTTTGATACCAGAGTTCCAGCGCTCCTTTATACTGGTAAATGTTTTTATACATTGCCTTGTGATCCGGTGCGTCTGAAACAATTTTTTCTTCATTCCGAAAAATGAGTGAACCGATGCCCGTCATACCAGGTTTACAATTGTAAATTTTTTGTTGCACTTCATCAGTATATTGCTTAAAACTCACTTCCATCAAGGGCCTTGGGCCTACAATACTCATATCTCCTTTAAATATATTAATGATTTGCGGCAGTTCGTTTATTTTGGTGATGCGTAATAGCTTACCAAATTTTGTAACCCTGGGATCGTTACGCAAGGTAATTTCGCCAGTGCCCATATTAGGGCTGTTTTTTGCCATGGTAGCAAATTTCCAGATATTAAAAACCCTGTTTTTATACCCTACTCTTTTTTGAAAATAAAAAACGTTATGCTCGCCGGTAAGTAATAAAATAATGATAGAAGGAATAAGTAATGGCGATAGAATTATAAGTGCAATGGTTGCAATGAGTATGTCGGTAAGTCTTTTTATTAATTTGTACATGAGCCGTTTCTGGTTTCTTGTTTGTTGTTACTGGTTTCTCGGTTTTAATGTTAATAATCATTACACTTACACAACAGAAACAAGAAACGAGTAACATGTTTTTAATACACTTCTTTTATCTTATCGCAAACAGTTTTTAAATCTTCATCACTAATGTTTGTAGAGCAGGGAATGCTTAAGCAACGCTGGTAAACAAAATCAGACTGATTGGTTTTGTTGTAAAAAATATTATTGGTAAACATCCGCAGTTGATTCATGGGTACCCAAAACGGGCGGCTCTGCATTTTGTTATCGTTCAATATTTTTAACACGTCTTTTTGCTTCTCCGTCATAATGGTTGGTAACCAGCAATTGGCATTTACATCTGCGCTCACTTCCTGAAATTTGATATCACCAACACCCTGCAATTCATTTTTATAAAAAGCCATTACATCCTGCTTGCGTTTTATAAAGCCGGGCAGTTGCTCCATTTGTGCTACACCCATGGCGGCTGCAACATTAACCAGGCGGTAGTTGTAGCCAATTTCATCGTGCACGTATTCAAAAGGATCGCTTTTGGCTTGTGTGGTAAGATGTTTGGCTTTTTTTGCAAGTGCTTCATCATCGGTAACAATCATACCACCACCACCGGTTGTAATTATTTTGTTGCCGTTGTAACTGAAAGTGCCCATCAAACCAAAACTACCTGCATGTTTTCCTTTGTAGTAAGATCCCAGTGCTTCGGTACTATCTTCAATAACGGTAACATTATTTTTAGCAGCTAAAGCTATCAGCCGGTCCATATCGCAAATATTACCCAACACATGTACAGGCATTAAAACAGGTATTCTTCTACCATCTTTTTTATAGTAACAAACACCGTTTCGTTGTTCTGTTTCTTCTACAAAAAATTGCTCCAGTAAATTCAGATCCATTTGCCAGGTTGCAGGATCGGTATCAATTAATATAGGATCGGCACCGGTATATTTTATAGCATTACAGGTGGCAATAAAAGTTATATTAGGTGTAATTACATAATCATCGGCATTAACGCCCATCATCACCAAACAAATGTGCAGGGCTGTTGTGCCACTGCTGGTGGCCACTGCGTATTTGGTGCCTGCAAACTCTGCACTCATTTTTTCAAACTGATCTACATAAGCACCAACGCTGCTTACCCAACCAGTATCTAAACAATCTTTAACGTATTTCCATTCGTTGCCAGCCATGTTTGGGCCACTGAGTAAAAGCATAATCTTTGGGTTTTTTGTTAAACGGCTTCGGTAACCCGTTTAGTATTGCGGTGCAAACCTATATAAAAAAAATGCTCTGGCCTAAAGTAGAGTTACATAACAAGTATGCTGGCGGTAATTTAAAAACTTACGGCAATTGAAGCAGTAATAAAACTGTTATTATTTGTAAATACATTTTCTTTTGCAAATACTTTGTCTTTGCTGTTTAAATATCTGGCCTCGATGCGTATTAATGCATTACTTATTGGTTCATAATCAATATTAAATGAAAAAGATGATGTTTGAAAACCATTGGGTGTACCGCTGGCAATAATTACTCCGTTTGGATCGCTGTAAAATTCGCCCCGTGTTGCTAAGGTCCATTTATTCCGGAGCATGTATTTAAAAATTAAAACCGGAGCATACCAGGTGTTCATGCTGTTGCTTCGTTTTGTCATTTGTTCTAAACCAACATCAAATCCGGCAGTAATACCAAATTTATCGTTTACTTTAATAACAGCATACAAGTTATTAAAATAGCGCCATTGCCGGATACTATCTGGTTTATCTGTACCAATAAAAGTGCTGTAGTTAAGTAATATTTGTGAATTTGGCTTGTACTGCAACTGAGTGCCGTAGCTCATTGCGGCATTACCGTCTATTTTTTTAATGCGCTGCCATCCGTTTAAAATTAAACCACTAACCACCCACTTATCGTTATTGCTGGTGTAGGTAATTTTTGCACCGCTTTCAAAATAGGGTGAGTTTTCGGCAAGTAAACTCCTGGTAAGTGTCCAGCAATCTTTTGAAATGGCACTTTCAAAACCTATATGAGAGCTGAAAATCCCTGCATCTATCCACAGGTTTTTCTTCTTGGAAATTTTTATCCCTGCATTGGCTTCATAAATATTTTTTAAAACAGCCGGTTCGGCAGTGTAGTTTGCATTTACGTATGTGCCTGCTGCAAGTGCAAGATTTGCCCTTACCTTTTTAGCACTATAGCTTGCTTTTAAAAACCCCAGGTTAAGGTTAAATTCATTATGACGGTTATGGCTGTAAAAAAATGCTGGGCGGTCATTTTTTATCGGTTTATTAAAGTCGTAACTATAATATAATTCCAGATAGGCTTCAAATTTTACGTGTTTTGAAACGGCACTATCCTGTGCCAGGATATTTATACTTTTTATTAATGCCAAACCTAATAAAATCTTCTTCATTTTACAAAAACGCAGGTAAAAAATATTTGCTAAGCAGCGATATTAAATAAATTGATTAGGGTGGAAAATTGGAGCAATTCATTCATGCAGTTTTATTGTGTTAATCATCAGATATTCCTGAATTTTTCTACAAACGAATCGGTTACAATGCCTGTTTTTAAAAGTGTGTAAATTTCTTTTACACCATCAGGTACTGTTTTGGTGATGGTAAAGCCCAGTTCATTTTTTATTTTATCAAAATTAACCCGGTAATCACGTGGGTCTTCGCTGCTGTCAACATAAATAACATTTACATCGGGCACTACTTTACAAACTTCACGGATGATCATTCCTTTATTATAATTCTCTTCTGTACTACCCACATTAAAAACGTTGGCTCTTACTTTTTTTTCGGGGCTTTCTAAAATTAAAACAACCGCTCTTGCCAGATCATCTACATGACAATAAGGCCGCCAGAACTGCTGGCCCCATATTTCCTGCTCGCCATGCACGGCGGCATTGCGGGTAAATTCGTTCACCGTTAAATCAAAACGTATGCGTGGAGAAAAGCCATACACAGTGCTAAAACGCAAAGCGGTGCTGCACATCGCACTATCTTTCTTTTCTTCCAGTAAATATTTTTCGAACTTTACTTTTAACTCTGCGTATAAAGAAACGGGATTAAGTTCAGATGTTTCTACCACAAAAGAATCCGGATCGGCCATCTTACCATAATTGCTACAGGTGCTCGAAAACACAAAACGTTTTACACCGGCAGCTTCCGCTTTGTTAAATAACAAAACAGATCCATCCCAATTGGTTTCATTGGCTTCAAAACTGAATTTTTTACAAGCAGGATCGCCCACAATGGCTGCCAGGTGTGCAATGGCATCAACACCTTCAATTGCTTTATCTACATCATCGGCGTTACGTACATCGCCTTTCATAAATTCAAAATTGGGGTTAAGCATTACATCATACAAAGCATCGCCACCAAATTTTAAAGAATCCAACGCTCTTACCTGGTAACCTTTGTTTAATAACTGGCGAACTAAAACGGAACCAATGTAACCGGCACCGCCTGTAACTAATACTTTCATAATTGCTGATTATTTTGCGTTGCAAAGATAAGGGTTAAACGTTTGGGGTTTTGAGTTTAGTGTTTGGGTTAAAGCAAAGCATGTCCCTCATTTTGCCGGCATACCAATTACGGTAACATTATCCGGCACATTTTTAACCACCACAGCTCCGGCTCCTATCATGGCGTTTTTGCCAACCATTATGCCCTGCCTGATAACAGCATTGGCGCCAACAAAACTACCGTTGCCAATTTTTACGTTTCCGCATAATACAGCGCCAGGTGCAATGTGTGCAAAATCACCAACAACACATTCATGCTCAATGATGCAACCGGTATTACAAATGGCACCTGTGCCGATTACTGCCAATGGATTGATGGTAGCATTTGCAGCAATCATAACTCCATGCTGAGCAATGGTTGCCGATGCATCGATTATTGCCGAAGGATGTATGGTATTTGTTGGCAGCAATAGTTTTTGTTGCAGGCTGGTATAAATTTTATTACGCAGCCCGTTATCGCCAATGGCAATAAAATACCCATTTGCCTTAATGGCATCCAAACCGGATTCAGTATTTTCGGTTCCAAAATATGGCAGGCTAAAAGGGTTGTATTCTTTTTCAGCAACATCGCAATAGCCGGTAACTTTTTTACCGGCGGCAGTAAAAATTCCATACACTACAAATGCGTGTCCACTGTAACCAATTAGTATCATGCTTGCTTTTTTTTTATTATTTAATTTAACAGGCTTTTGTAAGCCTGCAGCATTTTTTGCCAGATATTTTCCCGTGGATAATTTTCTCTGGTCTGCTGCTGTAATTTTTTTGCCATGGTTTGCATTTGTTGCGGATGCATTAAAGCATATTGCAACAGACTAAACATCTGCTGTTCATTTCCGCATTCAAAAATTAAGCCCGTTTCGTTATTGGTTACAATATCAATATTGCCGGTAATGTGGCTGCATATAACCGGTAAGCCCATGGCACCAGCCTGTAAAAGTACATTAGGAAAACCTTCCCGGTGCGATGGAAAAACAAAAAGATCAGCTACGTGTATATAATACTCTACCTGCGTTGTCCAGTTAATATGAATAATGGAAGGATTGATTTCAATTTCATGCAAAGCGTCTGCAGGCAAAGGATCCAGCGTAGCTTCATATTCGCCTACCAATATCAGCACCAACTCTTCGTTAGTTTTTTGAAGCTGTGTAAAAACATGTACCAGCTCTGCTATTCCTTTATCAACCACCAACCTGCCAATACAAAGCAGGTAAATATTTTCTTCGGTATAATTTATCTGCGTTTTAATTGCAGCAGTAATATTTTCATCAAGCGTTTGTTTGTTAAACCGGTTAAGCTGTATGCCATTGGTAGATCCTTTGGCAATAATTTTTAGTTTGGATGTTTTACAAAGTTTATTTTTAATTATAAACTGCATCAGCGAATTGCTGTTTGGCCAAACATGGCCGGCACAGGCATATGTAAGTTTTTCAATAAACTTCAGCAACTGATATTTAAACCCTTTCTCTACCATTAAGGGCAATCCTGCAACGGTATGTATCCGTACTTTTACGCCACATAATTTTGCTGCCAGCATGCCCAGCAAACCTGCTTTGGGTGTATGAGAATGTACAATATCGGGTTTCTCTTTTCTGAATATTTTTATTAACTGAAAAAGGCATTTTAAATCCTGCAGGGGCGTTATCTTTCTCGTCATTGGCACAACAATATGGCTGCATTGTTCTTTTTCAATTACTTCGGGCAGTTCTTTACCATCGGCACTTATCATCAGCACATCAAAGCCATTGTTTGCCATAAAGTGCATTTGCCCTGGCAGCAGGTAACGCAAGGCCATGGGCACTGTTGTAATGCGTATTAATTTTTTATTGCTGTTATTTTGTAACAATTGAGCTTATTGAATGTTGTATTTTGTTTCTTGCAATCAAATTTAACCTCATATTATTAAAACACGGTTAGAATTTTTATGATACATTTGGATACTGTAAGGCGCACTGTAACCAAAACAAAAGTTATATCCTTCAAAAAAGCGAAAAAGTAAATGAATTTTTTAGATTTTCTTTTGTTTCCCGTTTATGTGCTGATCTTTTATTTCATCTTCAGCGCCCGTAGAAAAAACTATACCGATCCCATTCTAAAACATTACCACAAACAGGGTTTCTGGATTAAAATAGTTGCTGTGATGGCATTTACTTTTTTTAATACCATGATATCTGTGGGAGATTCTTTTTTACTTTTTTTTACTGAGGGTACCAATATCTGTCACATGATAATGAAAGACAGCTCTCAAATAAAATGGCTGTACCTGCCCAGTATTGATTATGACCAGACCTTATTAAAAAACCCCAACAATATGGGTTATCTGAAGGGCGAAAATAATTACATGATTGTAAGAATTACTGCACTTTTTTCTTTTGTGTCTTTTCAAAAATACCTGATATTAAATCTGTTTTTTTCCATGTTGTCTTTTTCGGGGGTATGGCGACTGTACCGTTTTTTTTACGAGCAGTATCCCCACCTGCACAAGCAACTTGCCATAGCAATTTTGTATTTACCCACTTTTGTTTTCTGGAGTTCAGGCATTTTAAAAGACCCCATCTGTACCGGCGCACTGGGCTGGCTAACTTATGCGCTTTACGAAACTTTTTTTAAAAAAAAGGATATTATAAAAAACGCCATTATCATATTTATATCGGGTTACCTGTTGTATGTTATTAAGGTATATATCCTCATTTCTTATGTGCCTTTCTTCTTTCTCTTTCTGGTTTTAAAAAATGTAAATCTTATTAAAAGCAGGGTAATGCGCATTGGTTTTGTATTAGGGTTAATTGTTGCGGCCATAACGATGTTTACCACTGTAATGTCGCAACTGGCGGGCACTTTGGGTGCTTATGGCGGCGATGATGTAACAAAAAACATTTCCATTTACCAAAAGGCATATGCCGAGCAGGAAGATGTTGGCTCCAGTTTTTCGTTGGGTGTAGAGTACGATGGTTCGGTACAAAGCCTGTTAAAAATTGCGCCGGCGGCCATTGTGGCTACCTTGTTCAGGCCATTTATCTGGGAATCAAAAAAGATATCAACACTATTTTCTTCTATTGAAAGTATGATCATACTTTTCTTCACCTTATCTGTGTTATATAAAGCCAGGCCTCTAAATTTTTTACGGTCAATTGCCAAAGATCCAACCGTTTTATATTGTCTTTTATTTTCGCTGTTGTTTGCGCTTTTTGTGGGCGCTACCACAGCAAATTTTGGAACACTGGTGCGCTACAAAATTCCCTGTATGCCTTTTTATGTTGCGGCTATGTTTATTATACAGGACCGGATAAAGAAAACAAAAAAAGGTCCCGTGATTAGCGGGACTGTTGTGTGATTTCAAAGGGGGTTCTACATTATAACCATTATGCGTTTGCAGCTCTGCCGCCAGCCCGTTCCGATGTAAAAGGAGCCAATATATTTAACCAGGTAGTTTTAAGATAATTATTTATTGAAGAACTGAGTGGTACATTTTCTGCAGCCTTTAATCTTGATAAAATTACCGGTGGCAATGCATCAAAATTATTGCTGATTGCATCTACAGCCGGCCAAATAATAAAGTTGAGTTTTTTTAGTTTGTCTGTTTTTTGAAACAATAATGTTATCCCTGCAAAGGCAATTAAAAAACAACTGTAGTGCAATACTGCCAGGGCTTTGTTATTAAATTTTGTTTGATGTATATGAAAGCGGTTGCGTATATAGTAATACATTTTCCAACCTGTTGAATAATCCCAATCTTTTTTTACCGAAAATGCTGTTGCCGGATGATAGTGAATACTGCTTGCAACTGTACAAACGGGTATGTTATTGCGTCTTACAATCCTGTAATAATATTCTGTTTCATCGCCCCATAAAAAGAAACTGGCTTTTGGCACACCAACTCTTTCAATAATGCGCCTGTTAATAAAAGTGCCGTTAAACGGATGGCCAATACCATCAATAATATTGCCCGGCACATCATCCAGCGTTTTATATCCGCCGGTATTCCACACAAAAGATTTTCTGTCTTTGTTATCAATTACGGCGCAATTCATCAACGTTAATTCTGCAGGCTGGGCCGCTAATAAATTTTCAAGTGCATCTTCTTTAGGCATTCCATCATCATCCATACACCATACCCACTCGTATCCCTGCTGATATCCCATTTTAATAGCAGTACTAAAACCACCGGCGCCGCCAATATTGTTTTGGGTATAATAAGCAACATCTGGCTGGGCTTGCAACCATGCTTCGGTACCATCGGTACTCCCGTTGTTAATAACTAATATGCCATCTAAAGGACGTGATTGATTGCGCAAAGCGGTAATGCACTCAGACAGAAGGGCTAAACGGTTGTACGTGACAACCACGGCAACTACCTTTTCCATAGGAATTGGTTTGGGTTTTTTGAATAGAATATATGGACAAGTCTATAACGTCATGAGAGAAAGGATATTGCGCTACAGGGGTCAAATTTTTTCTACAAGCCCTCGATATTGGGGAAAACAGGAGGGGTTTGGCCTGTGGTAACAGCCTGAATAAAAGATTTGGAGAAGTTGAGTGCTTCGCCAATTACATGATGCATATCCATATAGCGGTAGGTGGCAAGCCGGCCAAGGAAAGACAGCTTAGAAGATTGCGCTGCTTCCTGACGGTAAGCATTCAGCATTATCTTATCTTTTTCAAGTCTTTTAGGATAATAGGGTATATCTTCTTCTGTAGTCTCTTTACTAAACTCTTTAAAATAAACAGTTTTATCATGCTCTTCCCAGGGCGCAAAATGTTTATGCTCATGGACTCTTGTGTGCGGCACGTTTTCATCGCAATAATTAATTACAGCATTGCCCTGGTAGTCTCCATCGGCAGTGTGCTTTTCAAAAGTTACGGTGCGGTAGCCAAGCCTGCCAAATTTATAATCGAAAAAAGCATCAATGGGGCCAGTGTAAAAAATATGGTTGTAGGTATCAAGTAAATCGCTGCTATAATTAAATTTTTTATTCAGGCTGATATTTATCTTCGGATTGTCCAGTAATTTTTCAACAAGCTCAGTATATCCATTTACTGGTATGCCCTGGTAAATATTGTTGTAATAATTATCGTTGTAATTAAAACGCACAGGCAATCTTTTTAAAATAGATGCTGGTAATTCAGATGGTTCACAACCCCATTGCTTTTTTGTGTAGCCGTAAAAAAATGCATGGTACAGATCTTTGCCTAAAAATTTAAGCGCCTGTTCTTCAAAAGATTGAGGATCGGTAATGGTTTTATCGCCCAGACTTTCAATAAAAGCTTTGGCTTCATCCGGCCCGAATGTTTTGTTGAAAAACTGGTTAATGGTATGCAGGTTAACCGGCAGCGAATAAATATTGCCTTTGTAATTTGCTTTTACCCGGTTGATGAAAGGCCTAAATTCTACAATGCTGTTTACAAAATCCCATATCTCTTTTTTATCGGTATTAAAAATATGCGGCCCGTATTCATGCACCATCACATTGGTTTCGGCATCTCTTTTTGTGTGGCAATTACCGGCTACATGGCTGCGTTCGTCCCACACATCAATAGTACAATCCAGTTGCTGTGCCAGTTGATTGGCAAGTACTGCTCCAGAAAAACCTGCACCTACTATTAAAAACTTATGCTGCATGTAGCTTTAATTTTTTTGCAAAATAATTGATTAGCCTAATATACTTTTATAAATTCGGGTGTATTTTTCAATGGCACTCTCTAAAGAATACCATTTTACAGCTCCTGCTCTTATTACTGCTTTATCATAATCTTTTTTATTTGCAACTTCATTTATGGCTGCTTCAAATATTTCATCTGTAAAATCATTTATCACAATGCCTGAGTTGGTGCTTTGTACAATCTCAGCCACATCGCCCACGCCGCCATTCGTTATTACCGGAATACCCATTGCCATAATCTCGCCGTGCTTTGTTGGCGATGATGATTGCTTGGAATAACAGGGTTTGATAAAAAATATAGAATAGTTGCTTAAAGAAAGTAGTGCCGGCACCTGCCTACGGGAAGCTTTTTTTACCAATACCTTATCTTCTTGTATCCCATATTCAGTAGCGATTGCCTTTATCTCTTCGTGCCGGTGTGGCGATATGAATAAAAATTTTGCAGATGGAATTCGCTTGCTTAACAGTTTGCAGAACTGCAGCATTTCTGCAGTAAGATACCAGCCACCGATAGAACCAAGATAGCTGATGACAAAATCACCTTCGTTAATATTGAGTTCAATTTTTAAAGCTGCCTTTTCTTTTTCATCAATGGTTGAATAATTAAAAAGTTGCAGATCGGCACTGCAGGAAATTACTTCCAGCGGGATTGAAGGTTTGTACTCTTTCCATCCTTTAATAATAGTTTCGGCTGCATAGGTAAGGCAAACAATGCCATCACTTTGCTTTACAGCTTCCGATTCTTTTTTAGCAAAGAAATTATAAATGGTTTTGTAAACCATATTTTTGGTATTCCACATGCCGCCCTCAACCCGGCTATCAGCATAAAACTCACGTATATCATTTAAGAATTTAACGCCCATTGTTTTCTTCATCCACAAGCCAATCAATGCAGGTACACCGGCACGGGTATGTACCATATCAATACCTTCTGCCTTATGCAATTTTTTTGCAGCCCTGCGCATTTTTATAACATCCAACAAAGTAGAAATAACCGGAGGTTTTTTTGTGTAGTTAAGCGGTATCCAACTAATATTGCTTTTATCCAGTAAATCCTGAATGTAATTTTTGTTTTGATGATAAACCTGCTCCTTTTCGCAACTGATCAAAAATATTTTGTAGCCGGCTTTACTTAACCCCTGTAAATAAGGTATTACCTGGCTTTGGCCAAGCGGGTCGGTCATGCCATCGTAAGAAATAAACAATACTTTTTTTACTGTGTTCAATTGTAGTCTGTTTTTCGGCCTAATATCTTACAAGATAGCGGAGATAATGTTTTAAGGCAAACACAAATTTGTATTTGAAAGAATGCATGGCTATGTAATGCTTTTTTATTCCTTCATGTTCTTTTAAAGGAATTTCAGTAACCGGTATTGAATCTGCCAAAGCATCACTTTCAATTTGAAACCGATCATCGGGCACACAGTTGGTGCCGCTTCCATCGTGGCCGATATTTGATACCAATGATTTTTGTGGATATAAACACATGCCGTCGTTTAAAAAAACGGTTGAGTGCCAGATGGCATTCCAGCTTCTGAGTTTGCCTTTGGCAACGGCTTTCAATCCCCAGAAAAATTCAAAAGTGCCATCCATGTTCAGCCTTTTGATATTGCCTTTTTTCTTTACTGCTTCATGCACAGCCAATGGATCTAATTTAAAATGATCCCAGGCACGTTTCCAGGTGGCCCAGCCCCAGGTGGTGGTATGATAAAAGAAATAAGTTGATTCTTTTACTTCAACCGAATCAAACTCGGGCCTGCGAAATGCCGCTATATGCATTACTTTGGGGTTGCTCTCATAAAAATCAAGTGCATCATTCATGTAGGTTAAAAATCCGGGAGAAAGTAAACCATCATCTTCCATGGCTATCACCCTGCCAAATTCATTTACCATTCTTGTAACGCCTTCCGCATTCGATTTTATCAATCCTTTGTTTTCAGTTGCTTCAATAATGTTCACTTCTTTACACCAGCTTTTTTCACGCACTACTTTTTTTACTTCGGCAATGGCAGCCAAAGTTTCTTCAGTTGCATTTGGCTTTGGCCCATCAATGTAAATAAAAAGTTTCGATTCATCTGCCAGCCGGTTGTTACGCAACGATTCCAACACAAGCCGGGTATGCTCTGGCCTGTTGTATGCAAAAAAAACTATGGGGGCCAATGATTGCATGTTCGTTATTTGGATTTAAATAAATTTCGTTTTAAACGGCCCAGCATAAATTTTGTTTTATAAAACGGAACCAATATTTCTGCAGGCCTCGGGTTATTCTGTCTTTTAAATTCATCATCCAACCTTATCGTTTTTAATTCTTTGATAGATGGAAGAATTAATTCTGATCTCTTCTCTGCATCAGCTACAAGTTGCTTCAACAAATCTATCCATTGATTGCTACAGGTTTCTATTGA
>JAYURR010000102.1:0-4716 GCA_043756605.1 Chitinophagaceae bacterium | reverse complement strand
GGTGGCGGAGGCCAGATTGGCGGCGGCGGAGCAGGTGGTGGTTCAGCAGGTACCACAGGCTGCAGCGGCAACTCAAAAGGTGCTGGCGGCGGCGGTGGCGGCGGTTCATCATCTATTGCTGGTGTAACAGCAGGTACTACAGCCAATGGTGTACAAACAGGCAATGGACAGATAATTATAACTTATTTAGCAGCATCAATAACCTGTAGCGGAACACCAAAAACCTTTACTATTACAGTTAACCCAACGCCCACAGTAAATGCACAAGCAAATCAAACAGTATGCGCTGGATCATTAACAACTGCAACTTTCAGTGGCGCTGTACCAGGTACAGTATATAACTGGACAAACAGTAATACTGGCATTGGGCTTGGAGCAAGCGGATCGGGTAACCTGTCCTTTACTGCAACCAATGCAACTACTGCGCCAATAACTGGTACTATAACTGTTACTCCAGCATACACCAATGCTGGTACAACCTGTACCGGTTCATCTACAACATTTACAATAACAGTTAATCCAACACCAACAGTAAATGCACAATCAAATCAAACAGTTTGTGTGGGTACAGTAACAACTGCAACTTTCACAGGCGCAGTGCCTGGTACGGTTTATAACTGGACAAATTCAAATACAGCAATCGGCCTTGGTGCGAGTGGCACAGGTAATATATCATTTACATCAACCAATGCTACAAATGCTGCTATAACTGGTACAATAACAGTAACGCCAACTTATACCAATGGTGGTACAACCTGTACCGGTTCATCTACAACATTTACAATAACAGTTAATCCGGTTCCGGTAGTTAACCCGGTAGCCAGCCAGGTAGTTTGTAACGGAGCCTTAACAGCACCAGTAAACTTTACCAGTCCTACTACGGGCCCTACTGGATCTGTTTCCTTTAACTGGACCAATAATAACACGGCAATTGGTTTAGCAGCCAGTGGCACAGGTAATATAGCAGCCTTTACAGCAACCAATGCAACAACTGCACCTATTTCAGGCACCATAACTGTAACACCTGTTTATACCGGTGGAAGTGTAAGCTGCACAGGTACACCTGTAACATTTACCATAACCGTTAATCCAACACCAACAGTAAATGCACAACCAAACCAAACAGTTTGTGTTGGTACTACAACAACAGCAACCTTTACCGGCGCAGTGCCTGGTACGGTTTATAACTGGACAAATTCAAATACTGCAATCGGCCTTGGTGCCAGCGGTACTGGTAATATATCATTTACAGCTACCAATGCAGGTGTAACTCCAATAGCAGGAACTATAACTGTAACACCAACTTATACAAATGGAGGTACTACATGTAGCGGTACACCGATAACATTTACAATTACAGTAAATCCTACACCAACAGTTAATCAACCTGCAAATCAGTCGATTTGTCCTGGCACTTTAACTGCACCGGTTAACTTTACGGGCACTGTTGCCGGTACAGTTTATAACTGGACTAATAACAATGTAACAATCGGTTTGGCGGCCAGTGGTACCGGAAATATTCCGGCATTTATCGGGCTTAACCCAGGCAGCACTCCAAATGTTGGTACAATAACAGTTACACCAACCTTTACCAATGGTGGTACAACTTGTACAGGTACAGCACGTACGTTTACAATTACCGTTACTCCAAACGCCCCATTAGTTATCGTAGCCGATCCTGGCACAACTATTTGTGAGGGTGATCCTACGTTGCTCACTGTTTACGATGCAGGTAGCGCAACCGGTGCTACTATTCCATTGGGAGCACAAACCGGTACGTTTGCCGGTAATGCAAGGGGTTATTTCTTTACTGCGCCTACCAATTTTACCATGACGGCCATTCGTGTGCCTACCGATGCATCGGCAGGTAATCAAAACGTGGCTGTAGTAAGATTTACCGGTGCAACACCACCACCGGCATTCCCAGCTACTACAAATGCTTTTACTACTTTATTTGTATCTCAGAATAACCCGGCTGCAGGAAATATCCCTGTAAGTATTACAGTTACTGCCGGAGATGTGATAGGAATACTGGGTACACGTGGTGCAGATGTAAACTCTTACCGCATCAATCCAAATACAACAACCATCGGTGCATTTACCGTTAATCTTACTAGAATGGGCATGCAGTTTCCGCTGGCAACAACAGCTCCACAACAGATCTGGACAGAAAATGCATCTATATCAAGAGTGTTTTTTGATTATACCATTGGCACCCTTGGTCCACAATCAACCGGCACTTTCTTATGGACACCTGCTGCTGGTTTAAGTTCAACAACAAGTAATCCTGTTGCAGCATCACCCATGAATACAACAACATATACTGTAACCCGTACAACGGTGCCAGGTGGTTGTGTAGCATCGGCAAGTATTACAATTACCGTTAATAAACGCCCAACGGTTACTACGCAGCCGCTTGCTATTGCAAGGTGTGTAGGAACAACAGCCACCTTTACAGTTGGTGCAACTGGTACTGGTTTAACCTATCAGTGGCAGGAAAACACTGCAGGTTGCACTGGCGGCACCTGGAATAATTTAACCAATGTTGGCCCTTACAGTAATGTAACTACGCCTACACTTACCATCAACCCGGTAGCTGCATCCATGAATGGTTACGGATACCGTTGTGTTGTAAGTGGTGTTTGTGCACCGGTTAATAATGCCAACATATCTGCATGCGCAGTGTTAACTGTTAATCCGTTACCGGTTGTTACGGTAACACCAACCATCAGTTGCGGCAGCACAGGTACAAACTGTACCGCTATTACTGCAAGTGGTGCCAACACTTATACCTGGTCACCAATTGCAGGTTTATTCCTTGATTGTGCTGCCACAATACCTTATACCGGAGGTAATACGGCTACCGTATATGCAAGACCAATAACCTTTACGGTTTATACAGTTACCGGAACCTTAACTGCAACCGGTTGCAGTAATACAGCAAGAGCGTTTGTAAATTATACGCCACCAGCACCAACGGTAACACCAACTTCCGTTACTATGTGTCTGGGAGATCCTGCTGTACGCTTGGTAAGTTCATCATCAAGCAGCACAAGCCTGCAGTTCTGTTCAGGTCCTGTTAGTGTGGTGATACCGGATGCAACCGCTTCAGGTGCAACCAGTAACCTTACTGTTTCAGGCGTTCCGGCAAGTTGTAACATTGGCAACATGTCGGTTACATTCAATATGAACCATACCTGGGATGGCGATGTTGCCATAGCGTTAAGAGCACCCAATGGGCAAATTTTAAATCTTGATTACTACTTGTCAAACACCGGCGGTACGGGAGCTACAACAGGTTTTGTAAACACCAAAATCAGTTCAACAGGTACGGCAGCATTGAGTTCGGGAGCTAACCCTTACACAGGCACTTTTAGGGCCGATGCTTCTTTAGCAGCAGCACCTCCTTCAGGTCCTACCGGATTTGCGCCAACAACTACCAGCTGGAATGCATTGTACAGTGTACCAAACGGAACCTGGACACTGGCGATGGTAGATGCGTTTGGTGGAGACCAGGGCACACTTACATCATGGTGTATTGATATAACGTATGTATGTGGTGTACCTGCAACTGCAGCTACCTGGTCGCCAATTGCAGGTTTATATAACGATGCTTTAGCTTTAACCGCTTACACAGGCGATGCCAGAGATACAGTATATACAAGGCCAACGCCTGCCGGTGTTTACACCTACCAGGCAACTATACAAAGTTTACCGGCACCACCGGTATCATTTACCAATCCTGCACCGGTAGCAATACCTGTAGGAGGAACAGGAACGCCATATCCATCAAACTTAACAGTTAGCGGATTACCAGCAAGTGGCGTTACAGTTAGATCGGTGTTGTTAAACAGCATTAATCACACCTGGTCAGAAGATATAGACATTCTTTTACAGTCTCCAACTGGTCAGAATGTGATACTGATGTCGGATGTTGGCGGCATTGATGCCATCAATGCAACCTATACATTTACAGATGCCGGCCCTGCTATGAGCATAACAGCAGGCAATGCAACTGGTACATATAAGCCAACTAATAATGGAGCAACGGACAACTTCCCGGCACCAGGCCCAGGTAATGTAACCCAGGCCGCTCCTGCATTATCTACTTTCACCGGTAATTATAATGGTATATGGAAACTGTTTGCACTTGATGATGACGGGGCTGGCGACCAGGGCAATATTACAGGTGGTTTTACCATTAATTTTGATTTGGGCATTGCGCCATGTACATCGCCGCCAAGAACGGTTATTGTAACGGTTAACCAACCTGCATTGATTACCCAACAACCGGTTAACCAAACCATTTGTACCGATAAAGTAGCCACATTTACTGTGGTTGCAAGTGGTAGCGGTCCGTTAACTTATCAGTGGCAGGTTAGTACCAATGGCAATAACCCGCCTTGGACAAACGTAACCAATGGCGGTGTTTACAGCGGTGCTACTACCGCAACCTTAACTATAACAGCACCTCCGGTAAGCTTTAGCGGTAATTTTTACCGTGTAATAATTTCCGGTGCAGCACCTTGTGCTGCTGCTACATCATTTGGAGCCAGGTTAATTGTTAACCCACTACCAACTGTAGTAATTGCACCTGTTTATAGTGCATTATTACCAGGTATGACGGCTACCTTAACATCCACTGTTACTCCATCTGCAGCGGCTCCAACGGGCGGCTACACCTGGATACGTGATGGTGTGGTGTTAACCAGCTCA
>JAYURR010000101.1:0-14068 GCA_043756605.1 Chitinophagaceae bacterium | reverse complement strand
TTGAAGAAAAATTTGATTATAAAATTGAAGTAGCTGCAGATATTGATAAGGATAATGTTTTTGTGCCTGCCATGCTGCTGCAACCTTATGTTGAAAATGCTATCAGGCACGGTATGCGTTTTTTAGAAAATAAAAAAGGGCTGATAAATATCAGTGTAAACAAAGAAAGCAATTTTGTAGTTTGCCAGATAGATGATAATGGCATTGGCCGGCAAAAAGCGGCTGCACTTAAAAGTAAAATGCATGTAGAGTATCAAAGCAAAGGGATGAACATATCAAAACGCAGAGCAGAGCTTTACAAAATAGACCAACAGGTAACAGATAAAAAAGACCAAAACGGAAATGCAACAGGTACAACCATAACAGTAAAAATTCCTTTAGATTTTAAATGATGATTAACTGCATAATAATAGACGACGAGGCAAAGAATATAAAACTGCTGCAGAATATGCTGCAGATGTATTGCCCATCGGTAAACGTACTGGCAACAGATACCGAAGCCAAAAACGGGCTGCTGCTAATTGATGAAATGCAGCCCCAGCTTGTTTTTTTAGATGTGGAAATGCCGCACCTGAACGGATTTGACATGCTGAAAAAACTAGAGCCCGTAAATTTTGAAACCATTTTTGTAACCGCTTACAGTCATTATGCAGTAGAGGCATTTGAGCATCATGCAACGGGCTACATTACCAAACCCATCAATGTAGAAAAACTGGTTGCGGCAGTTAACACTGCCATCAAGCGCATAGAAGAAAAAAATATCAACAAAAATTTATTTTCTTTTTTAGAAAAAAATACACAGACTGCTGCGCCTGATAAAATTCCATTATCAACCAGCAACGGATTGGTATTTGTAAAGCTTGCCGAAATTTTATATTGCGAAAGCAGTGGTAACTACACCAACTTTTATTTATATAATGATAAAAAAATAATGGTAAGCCGCCAGTTGGGCGAGTATGAAAAACTATTGCCAGAAGCCTGTTTCACACGCATTCACGATAAATACATCATCAACCTTTCGTTTATAAAAGAATATATAAAAGGCAGCGGCGGCGATGTAGTTTTGGAAAACGGAAAAGAATTGCCCGTAGCATCCAGAAGAAAAGAAGAATTTTTGGCCAGGTTTGAAAAATGGATAAAGAGGAAGGCGTAGTACCCCCGCCCCAAAGCCTCACCCAAACCCTCTCCAAAGGAGAGGGAACTCGAATTTGGCAGTTCACTAAATCAATCCTTGTTAATCAATCAGGTTATTAATCAACTTTCGCAAAACCTAATCTTCGTTTAGGTCTTCCAGGTTTCCTCCCCCTTCGGGGAAGATAGTGGGGGCTGCACTTATACACTCATCCTCCCCACATATACATTTCAGCAAAACATCCGCTTTGTTATTTACATTTTTGTATCTGTAATAAAAGGCTTTGCAAAAAGCCAAATCAAAAACTCAGGATATGAAAAAAATTAAACTGCTTTTACTTTTACTGATGTTTGGCGCAGCTACTGCCTACAGCCAGTTACAGCAAATAAAAATTGTAAGCTTTACCGTAAAAAACCAATTACCGGCCGTAATTGATAACTGGGGTAATATGCCCGGATCGTTATTGCTGGTAGCACAATTACCGCCCAATGTAAGTGTTAAAGGTATCAGGCTGATGGTGCAGATAAAAAGCGGCGGATCCATTATATGCGGCAATAATTCTGCAGGTGGTATGCCGGTAGATGAATTTACAACCCGTACATTTTCGGCCAACGAGTTAACAAGTACTCTACAGGCTTGCCCTACTTTAAAAGAAGGCAGCTATTCAATTTGTGTACAATTTTTTAATGTGGATCGTGTTGCCATCAGCAACGAAGTGTGTAAAGAGTTTAGTGTAGAAAATGTGAGAGAAATTGAATACACGCCACCAACATTAATAAATCCTGAAAACGGGAAAGTGTTTACCGAAGCAGAGTTGAGCAGGCCCGTAACTTTCCGCTGGACGCCGCTTGTACCAAAACCACAGCAGCCGGTTACTTACCGGTTAAAAGTTTGGCAACTGATGCAGGGCCAAAACAGTACCGAAGCAATGCGTACCAACCCGCCCATTGTTACCAAAGATGTAGATAATATAACACAGGCTGTTGTTAACGGCATTTACACAGGCCCCTGCAAGCCACTGTACCTCTGCGATTATGTTTGGCAGGTACAGGCACTTAACAGAGAAGGTAAACCGATGGGAAGAAACGAGGGCAAGAGTGACTCGTACACATTTAAAGTTGAAACCAATACAACAACTTCTACAGCACCTCAATTGGTTTCTCCAAATGATGGAAAAGCATTTGCACCAAATGAAATGTCGGCACCGGTTATTTTCAGATGGACACCCCTTGTACCCAAGCCACAAAATGTTATTTATCGTTTAAAAGTGTGGCAGTTGATGCAGGGCCAAACCGGTGCACAGGCCATGCGAACCAACCCTCCTATTGTTACCAAAGATGTAGATAATATAACGCAGGCTGTTGTTACCGGAATTTACACAGGGCCATGCAGGCCGCCCTATTTATGCGATTATGTTTGGCAGGTGCAGGCGGTTGACAGAGATGATAAACCCATTGGAAGCAATGAAGGCAAGAGTGAAGTCTGGGCTTTTAAAGTTGGAGAAAATTTAACAACAACATGTTCTGCACCCAAATTATCTGAGCCTGCAGATGGAAAATCATTGGCAGCAAAAGATATGTCGGCCCCGGTTTTATTCCGTTGGACACCGGTTGTACCCAAGCCACAGGAACCGGTTACTTACCGATTAAAAGTATGGCAACTGATGCAGGGGCAAAATAGTACGCAGGCCATGCGTACCAACAACCCCATTGCAACCAAAGATGTAGCTGATTTAACTGAAGCGGCTGTAAGTGGAATTTACACCGGTCCCTGCAGACCCCCTTATCTCTGCGATTATGTTTGGGAAGTGCAGGCCTTAAACCGGGAAGGAAAACCCATTTGCAGTAACGAAGGTAAAAGCGAAGCGTCAACTTTTAAAATAGAAGATAATGCTGTAACAACATGTACTGCTCCCAAATTATCTGAGCCTGCCGATGGAAAATCTTATGCAGCAAAAGATATGTCGGCGCCGGTTTTATTCCGCTGGACACCAGTTGTTCCTAAACCTTCAGCACCGGTTACATACCGGTTAAAAGTTTGGCAACTGATGCAGGGGCAAAATAGTACGCAGGCCATGAAAACGAACAACCCTATAGCTACAAAAGATGTAATGGATTTATCTGAGGCAACAGTGAGTGGAATTTACACAGGCCCGTGCAGGCCACCTTATCTCTGCGATTATGTTTGGGAAGTACAGGCATTAAACCGGGAAGGAAAACCCATTTGCAGCAATGAAGGAAAAAGTGAAGCAGCTACTTTTAAAATAGAAGATAATGCAGTAACAGAATGTACACCACCAAAATTGTCAGCACCAGAAGATGGAAAGAAGTTTACAGATAAAGATATGTCGGCCCCGGTATTATTCCGTTGGACACCCATTGTGCCCAAGCCACAGGAACCGGTTACTTATCGTTTAAAAGTTTGGCAACTGATGCAGGGACAAAATAGTACACAGGCCATGAAAACGAACAACCCTATTGCTACAAAAGATGTAATGGATTTAACTGAGGCAACAGTGAGTGGAATTTACACCGGTCCTTGCAGGCCCCCTTATCTGTGCGATTATATTTGGGAAGTGCAGGCTTTGAACCGGGAAGGAAAACCTTTTTGTACAAAAAACGAAGGTAAAAGCGAAGCCTGGAATTTTAAAATTCAAAACAATATAGATATACAGATTGACAGTTTAAAAGTTGGTTGTTGCGAAAACGGAAAACAAACAATCTATATTAAAGTAAGAAACAACCTGGCCACGCCTGTAAATATAGTTGCAATAAAATATAAAGTAAATGGTGTTGGGGCTTCTGTTAATCTTTCTCCTACCAGCCCAACAATACCACAACCAATTGCAGGAAACGCCTTTAAGGTTTTTACCGCAACCATTGAATGTAACCCTGCCATTAACTTCCTTAAATTTTTGGTAGATGCTGAAGATGTGGCCGACCCTGATAATAAAGAAACAGAAGTAAAAAGCGACACGCTGAATTGTATGTGTAATGCCTGCAAAGACATTAAGATACAGCCCAACGAAAAAGACAAACCTACAGTTACATCAACAGCCATCACACAAAACCTGAGTTTTGTAACCGGGCCGGGCAAAGTAAAATCGGTTAAGATGGATTTGGTTTGGTTTGAGTTTGTTCCCGAATCGGATGACTGCCTTGTTTGTACAACGCCTTCTTCTCAAATGGGAAATTTCAGCAGCGGCACATTAAGTGGAGTTGGCGGATCGGGCGGCGGTACACATGGGTTGGTCTGGAATTTTTCGCCTCCCAAGGACATGAATGGTGGTGTACCATTACAATACAATATCAGCTATCCTAAGCTGGTGGCCTGTTGCGGAGCCAAAGCCAAATGGTGCATTCGCTACACGGTTACTTACGAAAATTGTATAACCTGCAGTGTGGTGGTATGTTACGAAGCTGCTATAAAAGGCTGTAACAAATAAAAATCGCATTCATTAGTTGACAATACAAAAACCAAAACAATGAAAAAATTAATTCTCCTCATATTCGTTTCATTAGTCTTTATAAAAACTAATGCACAGGTAAATGCGGTTTGCTGCCCCGAAAAATTTGAGCTAAAGCAGCTTATAAATGACCGTGAATGTAACCTTGTATGCGACAGCAGTTTTAAAGAACTTGGTACTGCCATTGGTATACCTCCCAATGGGCCTGTACCGGGGCAAAGCCGGTCAATAGTAGCCTGCAAAAATTCGCAGATGACGTATTTGGTAATACCCAATTTACCGGGCTTTACTTATACCTGGGTTGTTACAGGAGGCACAGTAGCTTCTCCCAATCCCGGAAACCCCGTAACTATTAATTGGGGCAATGTAACCAAGGGTTCAATAGTTGTTACAATTAGTAATGCAGATGGAAGTTGTGTTCGTAAAATTGCGTACGACATTTGTTTGTTGGATAAACCTGTTGCAGGATTTACATTTTCACCATCAAGCCCGCTTTGTATAAATAACTTAATACAGTTTAACAATACATCTCTTGGCGGTGCTGCTTATTTCTGGAGTTTTGGCAACGGGCAAACTTCTACCGATGTTCATCCTCAATACACATACACAACGCCTGGCACTTATGTAGTTACACTGGTAGTAAAAAGTAAAAGCAATGGTTGTGGCTGCGTGGACAGTGTGCAACAAACCATCGTTGTAAATGATGGACCTGGTATTAAGCCTGAATGTAAAGTAATGCTTTGCCCCGGCGATACAGCAACATATTGCAGTACCAAAACATGCGGCAGTTATTCATGGTCTATTCCGGCTGGTACCGGAACAATAATTGGCTCATCAACACAAAATTGTGTAAGGGTGGCATGGAGCAATACACAGCCAGGTACATTGCCGGCAACCATTACATTAACCACAACCGGTTGTGGTGCCTGTAATACAACAACCTTACCGGTAAATATTGTTTGGCCAGCAATACCCATACAGGGTAATACACTTGTTTGTGTAGGTAGTACCGAAACCTATTCGTTACCCGTTATGCCCGGTACTTTTTATAGCTGGACATTAAGTGGTGGTGGCACCATAGTAAATTCGGGATTATATCCAACAGGTTTTCCCATCAACAACCCACAAATAAATATTGACTGGACAACACCCGGTACGTATAATTTAACCGTTAATTATATAAACCCCAATACAAAAAAGAAATGCGGCGGAACTTATACCCTTTCCATTACTGTAAGGCCAAAGTTTAAAATTACGGGCCAAACCAGTGTTTGTGCTGGCACAACCGGTACTTATATGACACAGGATTTTTCTTTAGCCGACTGGACTGTTACCGGCGGTGTGCTGGGCACAGACTATACTTTTTCAACAGGGCCAACCGGGGTTTCTAACTTTCAGGTTAACTGGATTACCAGCGGGGTTTATCAATTATGCGGCCAACCCATTACCGCCAACATACCCAATTATTGTAATGGAAACCCTGTTTGTATTTCGGTACTTGTAAAACCAACACCGGTGGTAACTGTGGGTGGCAGCAATTTGGTTTGCCCCAATGTGTTAACCAATTATGTGGCTTCATCCACACCATCGGGTAGCAACTTTGTTTGGTCTGTTACGCCTGCATTGATACAGCCGCCTGCGCCCTATGGTACTTATGATGAAAACGCTTCTATCATATTTAATGGTACTGCACCATGGACGGTTACAGCAACAACAACATTAAATGGTTGCCAGGGGCAAGCAAGTATAACTGTTAACCAGGTGCCTGCTCCAACTTTAACCGGCGGGCCTTATACCGCCTGTATAGGTGGGCAGATAACTGTTGGTCCGGCCACAGGTACAGGCCCTTTTACCTGGAGCACATCGCCTGCAGCAACATTAGTAAGCCCGCAGGGAGGCAGCACTGCCACTTACGAAATACATGGTACAGGTACAATAACGGTATCTAATTGTAGTGGCCCAAGCGCAGCTGTTAGTGTGAATACAACACTACCACCATCAATTACTATAGTAACCACAGGAAGTTTGTGTGCAGGAAACCTGCAATTATCTGTATCACCGGTTCCACCCGGCGGCAGCACTTATTTATGGACGGGCGGATCTACAGGAGCTACCCTTAATGTTACTATTCCGGGCAGCTATACTGTGCAGGTAACTTTCCCCGGCGGATGTAAATCTGTAGCCACCTATGTTGTTGCACCTGTTCCTTTGCCAACAGTTACTATTTCAACCGGCGATCCTTTATACTGGTGTGCAGTAACACCCAATGTAACTTTTCAGGCATTTACATTGGGAGTAGGTTGCAGCTATCAGTGGTATAGAAACGGATCTCCCTATGGTACAAATTCACCAACTCTAAATACAAACTTACCGGGCAGTTATTATGTAGTAGTTACCTGCGGAGGTTGTGTAGCAACTTCCAATACAATTACAGTTCAATATTCTCCAGGCCCATGTCCGGGAACTGGTTGTACACCGGTTCCTCCCATATTAAACCCTTTAGGTGCAATAGTTGTAACCGGATGCAATCCAAAAACATTTAGTGTTACGGTAAACCCTTCTTGTACGGGTACAATTACCTGGAATTTTGGAGATGGGAATACTGCTACAGGCAACCCGGTTACTCATACTTATGCAAATACCGGTGTGTATGGTGTTACAGCAAGTATCACATGTAATGGATGTCCGTTTATGGTTATTACAAATGCACAGGTTCCGGTGAAAGCCGATTTTATTTCAAGCGTTACCTGCGGCCTTAACGGCAGCAACACCATCAACATGACCAATACCTCGCAGGTATTAGGAGGATGGTCAATAACTTCTGTTAACTGGACATCAACACCATGTGGATCTCCGGGAGCAGGAAATACCTATACTGTTACTGCACCTTTGGGATGCAGCCCAATAGTTACCATGACCATCACCGTAACAAATACTGCAACCGGACAGGTTTGTACTGATGTTAAAATAGTACCATTCACTTTTGCTTCATCGCCATTAACTATTATTGGGCCAACAACAGTTTGTAAAGATCAAACCTATTCTTTCAGCAGTTCTATGACAGGGATACTATACCAATGGACAGTTGGTGGAACACCTGTTTCTCAAAACGCTGTGTTAAGCTATGCCTTTAATGGTACGCCACCCAACCCGGTAGTTGGTTTAACGGTTACTGATGCATTTGGCTGTACATTCAATACTACTGTTACTTTAAATGTGGTAACACCACCAACATTAAGCATTATACCATCGCCAATAATAAAAGTATGCCAGGCACCATGCTTAACAACAGGCTCTGTAATTACCGCCACGCCGGGCTTTACCAATTACGAATGGTTTCAGAATGGCCTTTCATTGGGAGCTCCATCAGGAAGTAATACCTATACCATTACCGGCCCAAGCCCTATCGGCACTTATTATGTGCAGGCACAAAGCCAGCCTCATTTATGCAATGTAAAATCTAACACGGTTTCGGTTGTATATCATCCAAAACCACTGGCAAGAATTATTGCCAATACCAATAATTGTATTAACAATGTTCCGTTTAATTTAACCAGTGCACCTTCCAATCCATTTGTATCAGCAAATCCATCCTTTACCGCAGGTTATAATTACGAATGGTTCTTAAACAACCTGGGTACACCAATTTATAACAGCAATACCACCAATTATCTTACTTACACCATCAACTCTTATGGAACTTATACTTTTATTGTAAGAGTAACAGATGCTGCAACCGGTTGTTGTAACCTGGATACGATCTGTATTGCGTTTTCGCAAAACCCAACAGTAAGTATAGCACCAGGCGGCCCGCTTTGCCAAGGCCCTGTAGTTTCATTAACTGCTACTGCAGGCCCGGCAGCACCAGCAAGTTATTATTACTCGTGGGAGAATGGCCAACAGGGCCCAACACACCTGGTACAGGCCGCAGGTAATTATAGTGTAATGGCAATGGATAATTACGGTTGCAATGCATCGGCTTATTTCACCATTAAACCCCTGCCGTATGTAGCATTATTCCCCCAGGGATGCGATACCATTTGTTTGGGCGATACCAATAAATTACGCTTTCCGCTGCCCACCAATATTTACGGGCAACCAAGCTATACCATTGTGTGGTCGTTGCCTGGTGGTGTTGGAACAACATTCCCATTAAGCACATTAGGATTAGGCTCACATACCATTACAGCAACCGTAACCATGAATGGTTGTACCGCAACCACAGCGGCGTATAATGTTTTTGTAAAAAATTGCGATACCTGTAATTGTAAAGAAAGTTATTGGAAAGAAGGTCCGCTGTGGACCAATGTAACAACCGGCGAAAAGATAAAAATTAATTGTAAAGAACAACCTTTCCAGTATGTAATACAGGGTCAGCATTGTAAAGATTCATTTAACCTTTCCGGAACTTATATCTGTAAGGGAACAAATTGCCCCGGCAAAGTAACCTTCAGTTTATACAATGCAAATACCAATGCATATATCGGCGGCGGTACGGGTAATTATGGAATACCTGCTAATTTACCAAACGGGTCTTACTACATTACCATTTATGCTTATTGCGGAGATATAATTTGCGATAGCTGCAAAATCTATATCAAAAAAGATTGCGATAACGGTTGCGATTGTGATAAACCGGGCGTAGAAATAATTCCGGAACTAACCATTAATAAAGCCACAAGGAAACTTAAGTGTAATGGAGAAAAATTTGAAGTAAGCTGTTTCAGCAATGTTACTTTAAACGCAAGCTATTTCTGTATTCCAACAAGTTGTCCGGCAACAATTACTTACCAGTTAACAGGCCCAATAAGCCAAACCGGAACTTTACCACTAAGCCTGAGCGGTTTACCCGCCGGCAGTTACAGCATTGTAATAATGGCCTATTGCGGTGGAAAATTATGTAAAGAATGTAAACTGAATTTTGAAGTGGTTTGTGAAAAAGATTGTTGCCCTTACGATATTAAGGCAACATTGCAAAGCCAGACAACGTCCATGAGTCCGGGTAATACAAACCTGCTGGTAAACCAGGCATTTAATTTTACAGGTTTAACGGGCGCATCTTTAACAGAGATAAGGGCCGAAGTATTGAGTTATAATTTAACAAGCCAGTTTCCTGAGCAATGTATCGGTTGTAAAAACCTGCCAAAAGGATGGGCAAGTATTTACAATGGTAATGTGATGGGGCCGGTTATTCCTAAAGTGAACCTGGCAGGCGTAATGACCAATGCCCCGCTTAATGTAAGCACATTATCTGTCTACAGCAATCCACGGGAAATTATATGGAATAACGGCGGCGCTATTTTCAGCATTGTGCAGCCGGTAACACTTGGCTTTATTTTACCCAAGCCATCACCGCTTGATTGTTGCGATATTACAGCCGAGATTTGTGTGAAGTTTACGTTCCGTGATAAAGATTGTAAAGAATGCGAAGTGATTATTTGTTTTAAAGTTGTGATAAAGAAAAAATAGGTTTCACGCAGGGTACGCAAAGGAGCAGAGGAAACAGAGAAACCTCAGCGGCCTCCGCTCTCTCAGCGTGAAATAAAAACATATTTATGTTGATTAATGAAATAACATCAATAATAATTGAAGAAAGTATTTATATACACCGGAGTGTTGGCCCGGGTTTGTTTGAAAGTGTATATGAAGAGCTGTTGGCATACAGGCTAATAAAGCGTGGCTAGAAGATAGAAAGACAAAAAACTGTATCGGTTATTTTTGAAGAAGTTAAAATGGATATTGGTTTCAGGGCAGATTTAATAGTAGAGAATAAGGTGCTGGTTGAAATAAAATCAGTTGAAGCGCTTGCCAATATTGCATCCATGCAAACATTAACTTATTTAAGATTTACCGGAATTAGTATCGGTTTATTGATAAACTTTAACGTAGAAAAATTAAAAGACGGAATAAAAAGAATTGCAAATAATTATATTGAAGGAACTTAAAAAATTTCACGCAGAGTTCGCAAAGGAGCAGAGGAAACAGAGAAACCTCAGCGGCCTCGGCTCCTCCGCTTCCCCTGCGTGAAACATTGGTTAAAACCCAAACCGATTTTTATGATGAGAAAAAAAATAATAACCGCCAGCTTTTTCTTTTGCTTGTTTGCTGCTACATCATCGGCGCAGGAAATGACAGATTCTGCGCTGCTTAACAAAGCAAAAGATAAAGTAAAAGAGAAATTAAATGTTAGCGGCACTATGGGCGTAACCTACGAAGGGTATGGCCTAAGCCGCAGCCCATCTGGTTGGACGGGCTACCAACCCCGCCGCCCATGGAACCAGGTACGCTTTAATTTTACACCAACATTTAAGTTTGGCAAAAATTTCAGCCTGCCGTTTAATTTTAATTTTGCTGCCATACCAACCAATTTTGCCGGGCCGTATGCAGGCATTAAAAAGCCAAGTTTTAGCCAGTTTATAACCAACCCCATGAACAGCTTTGGCATAAACCCAAAATACAAATGGGCCGAGCTGCAGTTGGGTACGCAGTATTTAAAATACTCAGATCTATCTACCGGCGATATTGGCGTGTTTGGTTATGGGGTTGATTTGAGGCCCAATATTTTTCGTTTTAAATTTTTTACAGGCATATCGCAACAGGGTATAAATTATGTTGTTGGTCCGCCAACGGTTACTGGCGCCTACAAGCGTAAAAACTGGATGGCGCAAATTGGTGTTGAAAAAGAAGGCAGTTATTTATTTGCATTTAATGTTGCCAAAGGAAAAGACGTGCCTAACTCTGCTTTGCCGGCACCGCTAACCGTAAGGCCGCAGGAAGGTGTGGTGTTAAGTCTGGTTTCGGATTTATACCTGGAGAAAGGATTTTATTTTAAAGCCGAAGGTGCACAATCTACTTTTACAAAAGATGTTGTAACGCCGTTTAGCCCTGTGCTTAAAAGTATGAAACCTTTTATAGAAGCACACACATCTACCATAACAGATTTTGCAGCACAGGCAGCCATTGGCAAAAAAGGAAAAAAACTCGATTTGGGTGTGATGGTTAAATATCTCGGTGCAGGTTTTCAAACAATTGGATATCCGTTTTTACAAAACGACCGCCTTGATTATACTTTAAACACCCGCATTAATGCGTGGAAAAATAAAATGAATATTGTTGCAAGCATTGGCCAGCGGGTAAACAATGTAAACAACACGGCATTAAAAGCAAAACAGTTTATTGGTAACTTAAACTGGTTTACACAGTTTAGCGATAAATTCAGTTTAAATGTTAACTACAATAATTTTGGTTTTCAGGCTGCCAGCGGGTTTAACCCTTATGGCATAAAAAATGTAAGTAACGACCTGGGCATAAACCCAACTTTTACTTTTACCGGTAAAAAAATTATTCACCTCATCAGTATGAGTTACAATTTCAGTAAATACGATGAACGTGATGTGATTACTGGTTTAACAACATCCAACAATACCCACACGGCCCTGCTTACATATGTACCCACTTATTTAGAAAAGGAAATTGCACCCGACTTCAGCATTTTGTATTTTTATAATGATGTGCCAGGCGCAAAAATTACTTTGGCAACATTAAGTGCAGCGTTGAGCATGCCGGCAGTAAAAAAGAAAATGCGGCTGCGTGGACAATTACAGTACACACTGGGTAAGCTAAACAGTTTTAGCAACAGCAATAATTTAATTGCCAGCTGCAATATTGATTTTAAACTGACAAAGAAATTAACCTGGATCACTTTTTTAACCACCAACTATTTTAAATACGGAAATGAAATAATTCCTAATGGCGCCAACTATGTAGAAACCGGATGCCGCACAGGATTTCAATATCGTTTTGACACAAAAAAACAAAAATGAAAAAATTAATATCAACCGCCATCGCAATTTTTATTGTTGCCACTGCCATGGCACAGATAAAATTTAATTTAATAGTTAATGCACAGCCACCTGCCCAATTATCGGAATGGGGCAACCGGCGTGAAGTGCTTACGCTGATTGTTACAGGGCAAGGTGCTGCGGGTGGCGGCCAGTTTAAAATAAAAACTGAGATCAAAACAACAGACGGAACTGTAATAGGAAAGGCCGACCTGGCCAGAACGCCTGTGTTTACGCTCAACTCAACAGGGGCGCCATTAATTTTGGTTGCCAATGATGTAATGCCGCTGGAGTTTATGGTGTTTACCGGCAAGTACAAAACATCTTTAGAAAGAACAGGTAAACTGCCTGCAGATAATTATATCATTTGTATAAGGCCGGTGAGTATTACCGACTATATACCTTTAGGCGAGGAAATTTGCAAAAACTTTTACCTGGCTTCAACCCAATTGCCCATTTTGATGAAGCCATATAACGAAGAAGTGATTGATGCAAAAAAAGCGCAAACCGCCATCATTTTCAGGTGGAGCCCGGTAGTGCCTACGCAACCATCGCCGGTTACCTACCGCATACAGGTTTTTGAAGTGTTGCCCACACAAAGTCCTGTGCAGGCATTACGGAGTAACCAACCCTTGCTTGATAAGGAAATTGTAGCTGCCACACAATTTATCTGGCAACCGCAGTTGTCTTTTTTACCGTATGATGAAGAAACAAAAAAACTTCCCACATTTATATGGACCATACAATCGTTGGATGCAAGCCATAATCCCGTAACACAAACCGATGGTAATGGCGAAGGCAGAAGTGAACCGCTTATCTTTTTTGTAAACCCGGATAAGAACAAGAACCCCAAAAAAGAAAATTAACTCTGTTTCAATTTTTTTCCCACAAAGCTCACAAAGCAACTTTATTCTTTGTGTACTTTGTTCCTTTGTGGGCAATGTCATTAAGTTAAGCATTTCGTAAAGACCTCACCTCAATGAGCTACGCTCGTTCCTTTACAAGGAACTCCAAGGGAGAGGGAACCGGAATTGGGAGTTTTATAATTTAAATACGCTTAACTTAAAGACATTGCTCTGTGGGATTGTGCTTTTGTATGGAAAGAGGGAATTTATTTATTACTAACAACTCTTAAAAAATTTACCCGGCACTTCTTCCAGCATCGCTTCAATTTTTTTAGCGGCATTAGTGATTGAGAGTCCCCCAAGATTGGTGCAACGTAATGTGTGATGAATTTGATCGCCAACGGCTTTCATAGTTTCTATTACTTCATCTAAAGGAATCAGTTGTTCGTAATTGGACAGGGCCATGTTGGCGCAGGATACTGCATTGGTTGCCGCCATTACATTTCTTCCCAGGCAGGGCGCTTCTACCCGGTTGCCAATAGGATCGCAAATAATACCTAATGAATTTTGTAAAGCAAGAGATGCCGCAGCAATGGATTGTTGCAGCGTGCCACCTTTCATTTCTACAATAGCTGCTGCTGCCATACCTCCACCAGAGCCGGTTTCGGCCATACAACCACCAACCTCTGCAGCAAAAGTTGCATGTGCTGCAATGAATACACCGATCAATCCTGCAGACAACATCGCTTTCACTATTTCATCTTCGTGTAGTTGCATTGAATGA
>JAYURR010000100.1:0-4764 GCA_043756605.1 Chitinophagaceae bacterium | reverse complement strand
GAAGAAAAGAATAAGGCAACTGACCAGAGCGAACAATATGTAAAACCGCTACTGTAACAAATGTGGCAATGTAAAACCAGATGGCTACATACAAATGATTTTCTCTTCTTTTAATGATGGTGCCAAACATGTTCCAGCCAAAAATTACCCAAATGATGGTGATGGCGAGATCGATGGGCCAGATCAACTCCGCATACTCTGCACCCTGTGTAAGGCCGATTGGCAGTGTAATTGCTGCTGCAACAATAATTAACTGCCAGCCCCAAAAATGTATATTGCTTAGCTTGTCGCTGAACATTCTTGCTTTACACAAACGTTGTAATGAATAGTAAACACCCATAAAAATACCATTGCCTACAAAGGCAAAAATTACCGCATTGGTATGCAGCGGACGCAACCGGCCAAATGAGCCATACTGTGTAATATTCATCTGAGGAAACACCAGTTGCAATGCAGCCCATAAGCCCACGAGCATTCCAACTCCGCCCCAGATTATAGTTGCAAAAGCAAAATTCTTAACAACCCTGTTATCGTAATAAAATTTTTCTACCTGCATGTTGTTATTTGGTTTGGGTTAAGGTTGAGGTTAAGGTTGAGGTTGAGGTTGAGGTTGAGGTTGAGGTTGAGGTTAAGGTTGAGGTTGAGGTTAAGGTTGAGGTTGAGGTTAAGGTTGAGGTTGAGGTTGAGGTTGAGGTTGAGGTTGAGGTTGAGGTTGAGGTTGAGGTTGAGGTTGAGGTTTCATCATCAAACAAAATGCGAATGGAGGGTGTGTAATCATCATCAAACTGGCCTTTTTTTACGCTTAACAAAAAAGCTGCTAAAAAGCCGCCTGCAACCAGAATACTGATACCGATTAAAAGGAATAATGCGCTCAAGTGGTTTGATTTTATATATGTGCAAACCTACCCTGAATGATAATTTTGTAAGCTGATGAGCATCAAACCGAAATATGATTTTGGTCAGTTTGAAATTTGAATCAATTATCATGAGCAAGGGCACTGAAAAAATTACAGAAACAGATTACAAAACTGGCCTGGTAACTGGTCGATATAATTACTCTGCCTATTCAAAAAAAGTTGGCTACCTTCTTGCTGTAATAAAATAACAATTCAAAAAATTTATATGGCAGTAATCATACAAACAAACAAGGCACAAAATTTTTTGAGAATTTTGTTGGGAACATTTATGGTATTGGCTGCTATCGGTCATCTTAGTTTTCAACGGGCCGAGTTTCAGGCGCAGGTGCCCGATTGGATACCATTGAGTAAAGACCTGGTAGTAATACTTTCGGGTATTGTTGAACTTGGTTTAGGACTGAGCATGATTTTATGGAAAAAAGAAAGGGTGAACGTGGGTATTGCTCTTGCGATTTTTTATGTGTTGATTTTCCCTGGCAACATTGCCCAGTATATTAACAAGCAAGATGCCTTTGGCCTTGATACCGACAATGCCCGCCTTATCCGCTTGTTTTTTCAACCGGTACTTATAGCATGGGCCTTGTGGTCAACAGGTGCTTTTCAATATTTATTTAAACGTAAGAAACTGCATATGTAAGCAGGTAGCTATTAAAGCCCTTTATTACGGGCAATAAATGAAGCACACAAACTGACAAACAACACAATGCTGATACTGCTTGCAGGCATAAGTATGGCCGCCACCATGGGCGAAAGAATACCCTGCACTGCAAAGGATAACCCAACAATATTGTATAAAATAGAAAGTATAAAACTAGCCAGCACAATGTTTTTGCCGGCCCTTGCATAACTTATAAATTTATCAAGCTGTGCAACTTTAGTTCCATCAAGTATGGCATCGCTTGCCGGAGAAAACTGTGCAGCATTATCACACACGGCGAACCCAACCTGGCATTGCATTAATGCGCCGGCATCGTTTAATCCATCGCCTAGCATTAAAACATTTTTCCCTTCCTCCTGAAGCTTTTTAATATAATCGAGTTTTTGTTGAGGAGACTGATTAAAGCGGAGTTGTGTAGCAGGGCCGGATATTTTAGTAAGATTTGTTTTTTCAGAATCATTATCTCCTGATAAAACAAACATTTTATATTTATGCTTATTTATATCATACAGCATTTCTGTAATGCCGGGCCGGTATTGATTTTGCACACTGAATTTACCAATATATATCTTGTTCATCACCAAATGCACCGATGAACCTGTGTCCTGTGTTACAAATTCATTATGAGCATTTACAAATTCTGCTGAGCCCATCTTAACCCGTATATGTTGCACCATGGCATCAAAACCCTTACCAGTATATTCTTTAAAGCCATTAACAGTTAATGGTATATCCGAATGAGTTTTAATAGATGTGGCAATTATTTTGCTCAGCGGATGTGATGATTGCCTGGTAACATTTTTAATAATGGCAAAATCTTTAGCCGAAAGCGGCAATCCCTCATAATTAACAACAGCAGCATTGGTTTGAGTAAGGGTTCCTGTTTTATCAAACACAACCGTGTTTATTTTTGCAAGCGCCTCAATAACACTTGCATTTTTAAGGTAGAGTTTATTGCGGCCAAAAATACGAAGCATATTGCCATATGTAAATGTTGCCGAAAGTAATAAGGAGCAAGGGCATGCAACAATTAAAACGGCAGTAACCGCTGGCAAAATTTTTGTGCTGTCAGCAAACAACCAGAAAATTAATGTAGCCAATGCAATGGATAATAATACATAAGTAAAGTATCTGCTCCAGGGATGAATAAAAGATTTTTCTTCATTTTTTTTACTGTTGAAAATATCGTTATTCCAGAGTTGGGTAATATAACTTTGTGATGCTTCTTTAATAATTTCCAGTTCTATAGCACTACCCATCTGTTTACCACCAGCATAAATTAAATCCCCTTTTTTCTTTTCTACTGCAGCATTTTCGCCACTAACAAAACTATAATCAATATTAGCTATACCCTTCATCAGCAAGGCATCTGCCGGTATCATTTCTTCATTACGGATAATGATACGGTTTGATATTTGCAATTGTGTAACTGGAATATTCTTTTCAACACCGTTTTCAATTACAGTAACTCCCAGCGGAAAATAAGAACGGTAATCACGGTCAAACGAAAAAGAATCGTAGGTTTTATTTTGAAACCAGCGGCCAATCAACATAAAGAAAACAATACCGGTACCGGAATCTAAATATCCTGCCCCATGGCCGCTGATAATCTCGTAATAACTTCTTGCAAAAGTAACCATGATGGCCAATGCAATGGGTGCATCAATATTGAGGTATTTTTGCCGCAGGCCTTTCCATGCCGATATAAAAATATCTGCAGCGCTAAAAAATAAAACCGGAATGGATAACACCAGAATGAGCCATGTAAATGTTTGTTTAAGCCCCGCCTCTTCAATATTACCGCCCGAAAAATATTCCGGAAAACTCAGCATCATAATATTAGAGAAACAAAAACCGGCTACGCCTATTTTATATATTTGCCTGCGGCTGAATGAGGAAGTCTTTTTTTCTGAACTGTCTTTTAAACTGATGTACGGCTCGTAACCAATAAACGCCAGTAACTCTACCACTTTACGCAATGTTGTTTCCTGCGGATTATAAATGATGAAGACTTCTTTCTTTTGAAAATTAACCTGCGATTGTTTTACGCCCGGCTCAATGCGGTGCAGGTTTTCGAGCAGATAAATACAGGAAGAGCAATGCATTTGCGGAATGGAAAATGTAACATTAACCTGATCGTTGCTCTGAAACTGAATGAGTTTTTGAATAGTAGCTTTATCATCCAGATAAGCAAAACGTGCTGATAAAAATTTGCCTTTGGCTTTTAATCCGGGGGTTTTATCCAGATCATAATAATTACAAAGATTATTTTCATTCAGCAAAAGATAAACCTGTTTGCAGCCCTGACAGCAAAAATGGTTTTCTTCAACTGAAATGGATGCATCATCGCATAGATCGCCACAATGAAAACAGTTAACTGATATGGATGCTGCTATTCTGATAGGTTAATCATTATAAAATAAAAAAAGCCGCCGCACTGAAAAGAGCAGCGGGATAAATTAAACAGAAACTACTGAACACTTTTGTTAGTGCAGGTGTTCAATCCTAAAATTTTATAAAGCGGGCAAAATGAAATAAGCCCGGTTATTAATGGAACTATCGCCAGCAAGCCCCACCAGCTTTTAAAGTAAAAGCCCAGGGCGCCAATAATAACTGCCAGGGTAAATCTTACAATCTTATCGGTATAACCTACATTACATTTCATACTCATTATTTTTATTACTCAAAAGTTGAAAAAATGGCGATAGTATTCAATGATGGGTATCAAATTGAGGTATGATTTTGGTCAGTTGCAAGGGCTGTAACTTACTTTCGATGTAAGGCCTTTTTGTTTTTGTGTGCAGCCTGCAAGGCCGGCAGCAACTCCGGACAGATTCCTCGCTGCGCTCGGGATGACAGCCGCAATTGTGCGTTTGGATAATACTGGACATGATACCACTACTATTCATTTTCATTACTTAAAAAATCGGGAGGTTAGGAGTGGCTTGACAACTATTTTTCAAACAACCATTTAAATGGCCTCACTTTTTCTTCTACGGGCCGCAGATTATATTTTTTTATGGTATTATTCTGGATATAATTTACTGCTTCATCAACATCATCTGTAAAGAAAAATAATTTAGTATCATCTGCAGAGATGGTGCCTTCTGCTTTCATAACATCTATATGTGCAATGATGTTTTTATGAAATTCCTTGTCCAGAATAACAACCGGAAAATCGCTGAATTT
>JAYURR010000099.1:0-4779 GCA_043756605.1 Chitinophagaceae bacterium | reverse complement strand
GGTGGCTGAAAAAAGTAATTAAAGAGACCTGTATTAATGCCGTGATCTCTGATAACCGAATGGGTTTATTCCACAAAAAAACTCCCTGTGTTTACATAACGCATCAGCTAACAATAAAAACAGGCAATCGTTTTACTGAAAACATTGCTCAAAGAATTCATTATCATTTTATAAATAAATTCGGGGCATGCTGGGTGCCCGATGCCAAAGGAAATCTGAATCTTGCAGGAGCTTTATCACATCCGGCAATATTACCCAAAACGCAGGTAACGTATCTTGGTCCTTTATCGAGGTTTGAAAAAAAAGAAACTGAAAGCAAATACGATCTGTGTATCATTTTATCGGGACCCGAACCGCAGAGAACGGTCTTTGAAAAAATCATTTTGAAAGATCTGCATAAAATACAGGAAAAGGTTTTTCTGGTTCGTGGATTGCCAGGCGAAACAGAAGTACCCCAACTAAATAATTCTTCAATCGAAATAAAAAACCATATCCCTGCGGATGAATTAAATAATATCATTCTGCAATCAAAATTTATTATAAGCCGTTGTGGTTATTCCACAGTAATGGACCTGATAAAACTGCAAAAAAAAGCAGTACTAATTCCTACTCCCGGCCAAACCGAACAGGAATACCTGGCTAAATATCTGCATGCACAACAACTGTTTTACAGTATTAACCAACATTGTTTTTCATTACAAGGGGCTATAAATGATGTTGTTTGTTTTGAGTTTAAACAATCTCCGGTAAAGCAGGAAGATTTTGAAAATATACTGCATAATTTTGTGGCTGGCCTGAAGATTAATAATGCAGGTAATTAATTCCACGGCCTATTTTTTTAATATCGGTCATTGCAGAATAACCAGACGCATACCATTCATCGCTTTTTTGTAAACTTGCTAAAGGCAATTCATTTAATAACGCTGGTAATGCCGTGCTTGTTAGTACCGGTTTTTTAATTTTAGGAAGGTCATTTTCAGGTGCTGCATATCCTATCCATGTTTTTTGCCCCACCAATACAGCAAAAACATTTTTATAAAAAGCCAATACCCTTTTTTCTAAAAAAATAATTACCGGAAAGGCCATCAGAAATAATAAAGCAACTATAATATCCAGCAGTCTTTTGTTTCGCCGCTGCAGCGGCAAGCCTATTCTGTATTTTTTTGTTGCAGCAATAAATTCTCCACTTGTATTTTTGCTGTCGCTACCCACAATGCTTTTACTGCCGGCCGCATGAAATTTATTCCGGACACTTTTAGGCAAAGTGCTGATAATGCTGATGATTTCTTTATACCTTAATCCATTTTCGCAAAAAATTATTTCTTTAACCGGGTACTTTTTTACAAGCCCCTGCAACTGTGTAATATTGCCGAGTGTGTTTGCAGAGGCTGACAAATCGTTACCCACACGCCCCAAAACCCTTTCTGTCATTCCTGCCTTTTGTAACATGTTGGCAATTGTAAAAAAATCTTTTTCGCCGGCCACAACAACTGTTTGACGGCGTTCTTCATTTTCATTACTTGTTTCCAGGTAGTGCAAATTTATAAACAACAGGCGCATGGTATTCATCAATACAAACGCAAGTATAATACCTAAAACTAAAATACCTCTCGAAAACCTGATGGTTTCGGGCAGCAAAGCATATACACTTAATAAAACCAATGCAGCTATAGTTGTAGACCGTATCAGCTGCATTTGCTTATACCCTTTATCATACAGGCCGCTGTAAAATGCTGTAATTAAAAATAAAGCTGTAAAAGCCGGAAATGCAATAAATAAAACATTGGGCGAATAATTTACTTCCTGCTTTATATAATTGCTCCACAATATTCTGGTAAGCCCGAAAGAACCTAAAATAATACAGGCATCCAATATAGGCAAACCAATTTTGTTAAGCAGTTTTGCCATTGCCGAAAAAAAAGCCCTGATGATAATGGCTGTTTGTATCAAAAAAATAAATATCCCGGCTTTACTTCCGGAATAATGTTTTTTTACAAACAATCTCATGGCTTTATAAAAAAGCCGAACGTAGTTTAAGCTTCCTCTTTTAGTGCTTTCGCCTTTAAAATGAATGATGGTGCTTTGGGCAAAATAGTAATTTTTGTAGCCAGCCTTTTGTATCCGGTAACTCAGGTCTACATCTTCGCCGTACATAAAAAACTGTTCGTCAAAATTTCCAATTTCGTTCAGCACTTTTTTAGGCATCATCATAAAAGCGCCGGCCAATACATCTACTTCATGATTTTCCTTTTCTGATAAATGCCCAAGGTGGTACCTGGCAAATATTGCAGACCGGGGAAATAACATAGTAAGGCCCGACAATTTAAACAAAGAGGTTAGTGGCGATGGAAAAGCCCGTTTACTTTCCTTTAAAAAATTACCCGAGCCGTCAATCATGTGTATACCGATGGCACCGGCTTTTTTATTATTTTCAAAAAACTGCAGGCATTTTTCAATACTGTCTTCAGAAAGAATTGTATCGGGGTTTAAAAAAAGCATATAATCTCCTTTGGCATTTTCAAGCGCCCGGTTATTGGCTTTGGCAAAACCTTCATTTTCGCTGTTCCAGATAAAATTTACTGCTGTAAAAAAATTTTCAAGGTATTCCCTGCTTCCATCTGTTGAGTTATTGTCTGCTACTATAATTTCTGCATCAATACCTAAACAGGCTTTTTGAACAGAATACAGGCATTGCTCCAGGAAATATTTTACATTATAGTTAACTATGATTACCGATAGTTGCATATTCAAATATAGTTATACAATATGAATTTCATTTCTTACCAAATGCGTACCATCTTTAATTCATGCAAAGCCTTTGTATATTTGCGCCATGTTAAAAACAACCCTTTTAAATGCAGTTGAAGCCGGTGCGGTACAGCTAAGACACTATTTTAACAACGACGATTTAAAAATCAGCAACAAAGAAGGAATCAACAACTGGGTTACAGAAGCAGATCATGCCGCAGAGAAAGCAATTATTGAAGTGATTAAAGCTGATTATCCCGATCATTTTATTTTAAGCGAAGAAGTTGGAGAAATGGCAACCGGCAGCGATATCAAATGGATCATCGACCCGATTGACGGCACCATTAATTACGCCAGCGGTATTCCGCTTTGTTGCGTAAGTATTGGTGTGGAGCAAAACAGCGAAATGATACTGGGTGCTGTTTACAATCCTTTCATTAATGAATTGTTTTTTGCACAAAAAGGGTTGGGTGCTTTGCTGAACAATAAAAAGATAAGCGTAAGCAAAAAGACAGAAGTACTGCACAGCTGCTTAGTAACCGGTTTTCCGTATACCTATCTTGATATGGAAAACGGACCGCTGGAAGTTTTTGAACGCCTGGTTCGCAAAGGTGTTCCCGTTCGCAGGCTCGGTAGTGCAGCCATCGATCTTTGTTGGGTTGCCGCCGGCAGGTTTGAAGGGTTTTTTGAACACAGCCTGAGTGCATGGGATTCGGCAGCCGGTTATTTAATTGTTGAAGAGGCTGGAGGAAAGGTTACGGATATGAACGGTGATAAATATTCTCCTTACCAAAGAAAAATTGTAGCAACAAATGGATTGATACATGATGAGTTGATTGAAGTTATTCATAATAGAAAGCAGCTATGATGTAAGATGTTGGATGTACGGTGTACGGCAACTTTTAAATTATAAAAAACATTTTCTTATGGATTCAGAAGAAATGAAAAATAGGACAAAGCAATTTGCAATTAATGTTGGTGTTTTAACACAAGGGCTACCAGTATCTCAAATTAATAGGGCATATAGCAATCAAATTATCCGATCAAGCAGTTCGGTTGGTGCAAATTACAGAGCATCGAGAAGAGCAAAATCAAATGCTGATTTTATAAACAAATTAAAAATCGTTGAAGAGGAATTAGATGAAAGCTTGTTTTTTCTGGAATTACTGGCATTTTTCAACCAACCACAAAAAGAAGATATTGCTATTTTATATAGAGAAGGTGAAACTCTTTTAAAAATAATAGTAGCGTCAATCATTTCTTCCAGAAAATAGATCTGACGTACATCGTACATTTAACATCGTACATTTAAAATTATGGAAAGAACAGAAATATCAAGCCTCGGCGAATTTGGTTTAATTAATCATCTCACAAGAAACAATGAGACAAAAAACGCATCTACCATTTTAAGCGTGGGCGATGATGGTGCCGTGATTGATCATTTTGGCAGGCAAACCGTTATCAGTACCGATTTGCTTGTGGAGGGTATTCACTTTGATTTAATGTACACACCGTTAAAACATTTGGGTTATAAATCGGTGATCGTTAACATCAGTGATATTTATGCCATGAACGCTACGCCAACACAAATTGTGTTAAGCATTGCCATTAGTAATAAGTTTAGTGTAGAGGCATTAGATGAGTTTTACGAAGGCGTGTATGCGGCCTGCGATAAATACGACGTTGATTTAGTTGGCGGCGATACCACCACATCGCAACGTGGTTTTGTAATAAGCATTACAGCTATCGGCGAAGTTGCGCCTGATACTTATGTAAAAAGAGATGGCGCAAAAGTTAACGATTTAATTTGTGTTAGTGGCGATTTAGGCGGTGCCTTTTTAGGCCTTACTATTTTAGAGAGAGAGAAAAAAATATTTGAAGAAACCGGCGCACAACCTGATTTAGAAAACCGGGCTTACATTGTTGGCCGCTTATTAAAACCTGAAGCCCGTAAAGATGTGATTGAATATTTTGCCGAACATAAAATTACGCCTACCAGCATGATGGACATCAGCGATGGCTTAAGCAGTG
>JAYURR010000098.1:0-14362 GCA_043756605.1 Chitinophagaceae bacterium | reverse complement strand
CGATTCTTTGGTTCCTTTTATTAATAACAAACTAAGTAAAGCAATAATACCAAATGCCGGTATATTCATGATACCACTAACTCCATCAATCGATTGTTCAAAAGGCGAGTGGCACCATTCATAAGGAATTGCTTTTACATGTAAAACATTTGTGAGTAAGTTATTTAAATATTCACTCCATGCAATACCTACTGTTGCAGCACCAACTGCATATTCCAGCACCAGGTCCCAGCCAATTATCCAGGCCATAAACTCGCCCATGGTTGCATAAGTGTAAGTATATGCACTGCCCGAAATGGGGATAGATGATGAAAGCTCGGCATAGCATAAGCCAGCTAAAGCGCAACCAATTGCTGCAACAATAAAACCTAAAGTAACTGATGGGCCTGCATTTTGAGCCGCTGCTGCAGCGGTTCTTACAAAAAGGCCGGCACCAATAATTGCTCCTATACCAAGTGCTACTAATGAACTGGAACTTAATGTACGCTTGAGGCCTTTTTCCGAGTCACCACTCTCTGCCATTAAATCGGCCATGGGTTTTTTTACAAATAAACTCATATTAATGTTAGTTGGTTTTGATGAAAATGAAACTGAAAAATAAGCAATAAATTCTTAAATAAACAACCATTAATACTTTTTGTGGGCTGTTTGTAGATAACAGCTTTTTAATATTATATTGCAGTATTAATTGATTATTATGGAAATAGCCCATCAGCCTACAAAAAAAAGTAAGCTAACCCTGTACATTTTAATTGCCATGGTACTTGGTATTGTGGCCGGATATTTTGTGCACGAAAATTATCCGGCAACAACCATAAAAGTATTTTCGGATAATATAAAACTACTTACCACCATTTTTTTACGCATGGTGCAAATGATTATTGCACCCATAGTTTTTGCAACATTGGTAGTTGGCATTGCACGCCTGGGCGATATGAAAACCGTTGGCCGGGTTGGTGGTAAAGCCATGCTCTGGTTTATAACCGCCTCATTAATTTCGCTGGGGCTGGGTTTAATACTGGTTAATATTTTTAAACCGGGTGTTGGGGTAGATATCAACAATACCGATATGGCTGCGGTTAACGACCTGCTGGAAAAATCGAAAGGCTTTTCTTTACAAAAATTTGTAGAGCATGTGGTACCACGCAGTGTTATTGAAGCGATGGCTACCAACGAAATTTTACAATTGGTTGTGTTTTCTGTTTTCTTTGGCGTGGCGTTAACTGCCATTGGCAAAAAAGGCGAACCCATTGTTAATGCGTTAGACTCTTTAGCGCATGTGGTACTTAAAATGGTAACCTATGTAATGTACCTGGCTCCGTTTGGTGTATTTGGTGCCATGGCTGCGGCTATTGCAAAAAATGGTTTGGGCATACTGGTAACTTTTGGATATTATGTGGGCGAGTTTTACCTGGGCCTTGTAATACTCTGGATACTGTTGTTATTTGTTGGCTATCTGTTTTTAAAACACAGGTTACGTATTCTGCTTCGCAGGATTGCTGCACCTATGTCAATTGCATTCAGTACGGCCAGCAGCGAAGCTGTTTATCCAAAACTGGTTGAGGAAATGGAACGCTTTGGCTGCAATAATAAAATTGTAAGTTTTGTTTTGCCACTTGGTTATTCTTTTAATTTAGATGGAAGTATGATGTACATGACTTTTGCCAGTATGTTTATTGCGCAGGCATTTAACATCACTTCAATTACAGGAGATGTGTGGCAGCAGATAATTATGCTGATGGTGTTTTTGGTAACCAGCAAAGGAATTGCCGGTGTGCCCAGAGCCTCGCTGGTAGTGGTTTTAGCAACCGGTGCCATGTTTGGTTTACCGCCCGAAGGTGTGGGCTTGATTTTAGCCATTGATGTATTTTGCGATATGGGCCGCACCATGACGAACGTGTTAGGAAATGCTTTGGCAACCGCAGCAGTTAGTAAATGGGAGGGGCAATTGGAAACCCCGTAAATGATTAAAGAAATAAAAATCACTTTTATTAAGCCATACTTTATGAAACAAATTGTTTTTTTTCTTTCCTTTTTTTTGATGTCATTATCAAACCTGCTGGCAAGTGATTCGCTTAGTATTAATTTAGTTAATCAATATAAAAAGCATGTAAAAAATGCTACAGTCAATATAAATAATGTTGATTACAAAACTGATAAAACCGGACTTGTTATTATCAGTAATGCAGCCCTTGATTCAATCAGTATAAAAACTGAAGGGTATGATATTAAGACTTTAGCGGTTAAGGATATTGCAACGGATAACAACGTTGTATTATCCAAACAGTTTAGCTGGACAGATCTGCTAACGCCCATGTTTTATATTTTATATGGAGGCATCTGGTTATTGCTGCTTATCATTTTTGCTGAAACAGGTTTGTTTATCGGTTTCTTTTTTCCGGGCGATTCCTTGTTGTTTGTTGCAGGTATCCTCAGTACTTCATTGGTAGATTCTATCTCCTTAAATACCGGAAACGATTTTTTTAACCTGATGATTATTGCGGGCCTCTGTACATTAGCCGGCGTTTTAGGAAATACGGTTGGGTATATGACCGGCCGTAAAGTAGGCCCAGCCATGTATAACTGGAAAGACCGGATGATATTTAAACAAAAATACCTGCACCAGGCAAAAGATTTTTATGATAAGTACGGCGGCGGTGCCATTGTATTTGCAAGGTTTTTACCTTTCATACGCACTTTTGCACCCATTGTTGCAGGCATAGTTGGGATGGATAAAAAGAAATTCGGTTTTTATAATATTGTAGGTTGCGTTGCCTGGGTTGTATCCATGCTTTTTATCGGGCATTATTTAAATGCCTTTACAAAAAAACAATTTGGAATAGATTTAGAAGAGCACCTTGAAGTGATTGTTATTGTAATTGTATTGATAACCACAGCCCCTGTTTTAATAAAATTAATTTTTGGCAAAAAGAAAAAGGTTGATGAACACATCCTATAATAAATCTGCTTCTGTTTTTAACATTGCTGTTGTGGTAGCCGCCCTTGGTTACTTTGTAGATATTTATGATCTGCTGCTTTTTAGCATTACCCGTGTACCGGCTCTAAAATCATTAGGTTTAAATGATGCACAGATTTTATCTGAAGGTGAAAGTATTATCATGTGGCAGATGGCCGGTTTATTAATTGGCGGAATTATCTGGGGCATTATGGGCGATAAGAAAGGACGACTGAGTGTATTGTTTGGTTCCATCATTTTATATTCTGTAGCAAACATTGCCAATGGCTTTGTACAAACAGCCGATCAGTTTAAAATCATCCGCTTTATTGCTGGTATTGGTTTGGCGGGAGAACTGGGCGCTGGTATTACACTGGTATCGGAACTTACACCAAAAAATAAAAGAGGTATTGCTACTTCGATGGTTGCCGGCATTGGCTTAACAGGCGCAGTTGTTGCTTTTATAATGAAAGAAAATTTTGACTGGCGCACCTGTTATTTTATTGGTGGTGGCTTGGGACTGGGTTTATTAATATTGCGTATTTCTGTTTTTGAATCGGGCATGTTTAACGAATTAAAAAAGACAAATGTGCAGCGTGGAAATTTCTTTATGCTTTTTAACACTAAAGAAAGAGTAAAAAAGTATGTGTGCAGTATTTTAATTGGATTACCCACCTGGTTTGTAATTGGGGTGCTGGTTACCTTCTCCAGCGAGTTTGGTAAACAAATGGGCATTACAGAAAACATTGATCCTGGTAAAGCAATTATGTATGCGTATGCAGCCATTTCTATCGGTGATATTTTAATTGGCTTTATAAGCCAGTGGTTTAAAAGCCGGAAAAAAGCTCTGTATTTATTTTATTTTATTACTGCCATTTTTATGGTTTTGTTTTTTACTGTACAATGGAATGGCACTGCTGCCAACATGTACTGGATATGTGCAGGTCTTGGTTTTGGTACCGGTTTTTGGGCCATATTTGTAACGATGGGTGCGGAGCAGTTTGGCACAAACATCCGGGCAACAGCAGCTACCACTATACCCAATATGGTGAGGGGTATGCTTACGGTAATGATATTGCCTTTGTTTAAATTATTCAGGGGAATGACTGACTATGTTACCGGTGGCTGGATAACCGCAATTGTGGTAATGGTAATTGCAACTGTTGCTGCAATTCTGGTTAACGAAACTTTTCATAAAGATCTAAATTATATTGAGAAATAAAAACATTCCACTTTCATAATAATATATTGAGATTATAATTCTGTGTTTCTGTGCATATGTGGCAAATCATTTCACTGCAGGTGAAAAAATAAAAAAACATCTATGTAAATTTGTAAAATCTGTGACAAAAAAAATCCTCATCATACGTTTCTCATCCATTGGCGATATTGTTTTAACAACGCCGGTGATCCGTTGTTTGCGTAAGCAATATCCTGATGACGAAATACATTTTTTAACCAAGCAATCTTTTAAAAACATTGTTGCCCACAATCCTTGTATAAACAAAATACATACGCTGGGCGATAGTTTTGAGCTGATGCTGCACGAACTGGCTACTGAAGAATATGATTATATAATCGACCTGCACCACAATCTTCGTACACTCCGTATAAAAAAGCATTTAAAAAATGTACCGTCTTTTTCTTTTAATAAACTGAATATTGAAAAATTTATACTCACCAATTTTAAGATAAACACACTTCCTAAAAAACATATTGTTGACCGTAATTTTGAATGTATAAAATCGCTTGGGGTAGAAAATGACGGCCTGGGCCTCGATTATTTTATTCCGGATTTTGACAAGGTGAAACAAAGCGATTTACCAACTGCACACTCGGCTGGCTTTATTGCCGTGGTAATTGGCGCAGCTTTGGCAACAAAAAAACTGCCGCTGCATAAATTAAAAGAACTCTGTGCAGCCATTGATCATCCCATTATTTTATTAGGTGGTAAAGAAGATTATGAGGATGGGAAAGCAATTGCTTTGGTGGATGAAATAAAAATTTACAATGCCTGTGGTAAATTTAATTTGAACGAATCGGCTGATATTGTAAAAAAAGCCAAACTCGTTATCACCCACGATACAGGCCTGATGCACATTGCAGCGGCTCTGCAAAAGCCCATAATTTCTGTTTGGGGTAATACGGTGCCGGCGTTTGGTATGTATCCGTACTACGGAAAGCAATCAACTATGCGGTACGATGTGGTAGAGATAGAAAAACTCTGGTGCAGGCCGTGCAGTAAAATTGGTTACAAAAAATGCCCCAAAGGACATTTTAAGTGCATGGAAAAAATTGATGTTAATGATATTGTAAATCTGGTGAATATCCGCCTGCATAAATAATAAAAGTTGTTGCTTTGGGATTCCATTTAATTCGTATGATCAGATATATCCTTGTTATTTTTTTTACGCTCTTAGTTTTTACATCAAAGGCTCAAACAACAGTTTATATTAACTGGCAAACGGTGGAGCCTGGTAATGCCACCGATATTATTCATTACGACATTGACCGAAAGCTTACCTGGCCCGATTTTAAAGGAAAGCCTGTTGCATCAAGCTTTGCAGCGGCTGTAACCGAATCGGGGTTTGGTTACAAGCTTTCTATGAAATCCAACAATGGCAGAACCTCCATTAACATTACCGTTTATTGTTACTTTGATAAAAATAAATCCTGGGTTAAAAAAGGGATGAATACCAGTTACGCCCTGCTGCATGAACAACATCATTTTGATATTACCTACATCAACACTTTACTGTTTGTACAAAAACTAAAAGCGGCAAAATTTACCAAATCAAATTGCAGCACTTTATCTGCACAAATACACGACGAAAGTTTTAAAGCACTTAATAAAATGCAAAATGAATACGACGGTGAAACATCCAACGGAAGAAAACCGGCGGTGCAGGCAATGTGGAATAAAAAGATTGACGAGCAGCTAGCAGCATTCTTTACAAATTAACAATCAGCACCGGTATCTTCAACTCATGCCTTACGGTATTCACCGTTTCTCCATAAATAAAATCCTTTATGCCGGTGTGGCCGTGGGCGCCCATTACAATCATATCGGCATTCATTTCTTTAGCAATCCGTACAATTTCTTTCAATCTGTTTTTATAACCCAAAAATCCTGCTGCGGTTAAGCCACGGTTCCGTAATTGTAAAACATAATCATCCATCCGCTCTTTATCTTTTCTCGATTCGTAATCATCACTATCATTGCCCAGTAATTTTGCAGAAGCACTTTCCACAATATGCAGTAACAGGTATTGTGTATTTGCTTTGCCCTGGCCCATGGCGTATGCCAGCAGTTTTTCATCATTCTCACTAAAGTCGAGTGCGATGGCTATTTTATTAAAACTTGGTATTACCAGGTTATTGAGTGTATTGGTTTCAGCATGTATTTTAATTGAAGCCTGCGGCTTAGCTTTTGTTATAAAAGGATGAATGATTACATAGACAAGCAGTGCAATACAGATTAGAGCGGCTAAACTTACCAGCACCTGTTGCCACAATGCACCATCTGTAAAAACTTTGCTCATTTCGTTGGCCAGCATTCTTAAATTTAAGTAAACCAGTACCGTGGCAATTACCCAGGCCCCTAATTTTTGAAGCGGATTGATGGCAAATTTGCCCATCGTTTTTTTGTCGCTTACAAAATGTATCAGTGGTATAATGGCAAAGCCCAATTGCAGACTTAAAATAACCTGGCTCAAAATCAGCAATGCATCAACATTATCCTCGCCGTAAATAATAATTACTATCAAAGCCGGTACAATGGCCACCATCCTGGTTATAAGCCTTCGCAGTAAAGGATTTATCCGCAGACTTAAATATCCTTCCATAATAATTTGCCCGGCCAATGTACCGGTAACGGTGCTGCTTTGCCCTGCTGCAATTAATGCAACGGCAAATAAAACCGGGGCTACATTGCCTAAAAAAGCGGGTAACAAACGGTGAGCTTCTTTTATTTCTGCCACATCTGAATTACCGGTTTTAAAAAACACCGAAGCTGCCACAATTAATATAGCAGCGTTTACAAAAAACGCCAGGTTAAGAGCGATGGTGGTATCAATGCGGTTAAACTTAATGGCTTGTTTGATGCCTGCATCGGTGCGGTCAATTTTTCTGGTTTGCACAAGGGCAGAATGCAAATAAAGATTGTGCGGCATTACAGTGGCACCAATAATACCAATGGCAATGTACAGTGCTTCGCTATTTAATGCCGATGGAATAAAACCGGTGGCGATTTCTGCTATATCCGGCTTTGCTAAAATTATTTCTATCAAAAAAGAAATACCAATTACACCAACCAGTGTAATAATAAAAGCTTCCATTTTACGCATGCCAAGCCTTTGTAAATAAAGCAACAAAAAAGTATCTAACACAGTAATTGAAACGCCCCAAACCAATGGCAGGCCGGTTAATAATTGTATGCCAATTGCCATGCCCAATACCTCTGCCAGATCGCAGGCGGCAATGGCAATTTCGGCAAGTATGTATAAAACAAAATTTACCGGTTTGGGGTAGGTTTCCCGGTTGGCCTGTGCAAGATCACGCCCACGCACTATACCCAGCCTGGCCGAAAGCCCCTGCAGCAAAAGCGCCATCAGGTTGCTCATAAGCAAAACCCAAATTAGTGTGTAACCAAATTTACTGCCGCCGGCTAAATCGGTTGCCCAGTTACCGGGATCCATATACCCAACGCTTACCAAATATGCCGGACCTAAAAAGGAAAATATTCTTCTCCAGCCGGTTTTTTTTACCGTGGTATCAATTGATTCATGTACTTCGCTTAAAGAAGCATCATTCTTATTTTTACTTAGCATCATGTACAAAAACATTTTTAGCAACCTGTTCGCTGATGATGCAGGCACTTTGTTTTAAAACTTTTATTTCCAACGATCCATCAAACTCAAACCGCTTTAACACCATTAATTGTGTACCCAAAGCAATATTGTAATGCTTTAGCATATCCAGCATTTGTTCAGTCTGGGTTCTTACTGAACTTACTGTAACATTTTTTTTAAAAGAAATTTCTGAAAGATTTTGTTGTTTAATAACGGTGATTTTGCCGTGCTTATCCGGTATCGGGTCACCATGCGGATCAAACAAAGGATTGCCTAAAAAATTATCAAGCCTTTGCACCAGTTCTTCGCTGCTGATATGTTCCAGTTCTTCAGCAATAGGGTGTACTTTGTCCCAATCAAATTTTAAATGCTCTACCAAAAAATATTCCCACAGCCTGTGTTTGCGTACCACATCCAGTGCTGCTTTTTTTCCGGCTTCATTTAATTTGAAACCTTTGTATTTTTCGTACTGCAACAGTTTTTTACCTTTCAGTTTTTTAAGCATGTCGGTAACCGATGCAGCCCTGGTTTGCATTTCAGCCGCCAGTGAGTTTGTATTTACCAGGCCGGTTTCCTGCTGCAGGTGATAAATGTGTTTGATGTAGTTTTCTTCGCTTGTTGTAAAACTCATGAGTATGAAAATATAATTTAGACAAATCTAAAAATATAATTTTGTACATCCAAAATATATTTGAAAAGCTGATGCAAACATTTGGTAAATTGAAGTTTGAAAAATGATTATGAGAAAAAATATAAGCTCCGGATCTCCGTGGGAAGATGTAATTGGTTACTCCCGTGCAGTGCGGGTTGGCAATACAATTGAAGTGGCCGGCACAACTGCCATGGATGGAGATGTGTTGATTGGTAAGGGAGATGTTTATGCACAAACCGTTTTCATTATAAAAAAAATTGAAAATGCTTTGATGGAAGCAGGTGCATCATTAACTGATGTGGTGCGTACCAGGATGTTTGTAACAGATATTAACAGGTGGGAAGAAGTTGGAAAAGCACATGGCGAATTTTTTAAGGATATAAAACCAGTAGCCTCTATGGTGCAGGTTTGTAAACTGATAAATGATGACTTATTAATTGAAATTGAAGTGACTGCTATAATCCAGCATAGTTAATGTGTCATTTTTACATATCCATATATCTGAATTTTCCATTAATATTGCCTCTCAAACCAATTTAACCTATTATGAATTTTTCTTCTTTTAATGTTCCTTACCCGGTTGATGATCAATACAGCAAGCGGATTGCGTATTTCTCGATGGAGTTTGCAATAAGCCAACCGCTGAAAATTTATAGCGGAGGTCTTGGCTTTTTAAGTGGCTCACACATGCGCAGTGCATACGAGTTGCGCCAAAATCTGGTAGGCATCGGTATTTTATGGAAATACGGATATTACGATCAGGCCCGCAACCAGGACCAAACCCTGCAGGTGCAGTGGAACGAAAAAATATATAATTTTCTGGAAGATACCGGCATTAAATTTCAGATTGATATTCACGAACATCCGGTTTGGGTAAAGGTTTGGTATCTGAATCCGGAAACATTTAAATCGGCCCCGTTATTTTTATTGAGTACCGATTTGCCGGAGAACGATTATGTTTCGCAAACCATTACACACCGTTTGTATGATGCCAATGTGGCTACCAAAGTTGCTCAGTTTATTTTATTGGGCGTTGGGGGTGCAAAATTAATGGACGAACTGAATTTTAATCCGGAACTGTATCATTTGAATGAAGCACATGCTATCAGCGCTGCATTTTATCTGTACAGAAAATTTGGAAATGCAGAAGATGTAAAAAAGCGGTTGGTTTTTACAACGCACACACCAGAAGAGGCCGGTAACGAAAAACACGATATTCATCTCTGCGAAAAAATGAGTTATTTCTGCGGGATGAAATTGGATGAAGTAAGAAAACTGACGGGTATGGAAGGCGATCTTTTTAATCATTCTTTAGCAGCATTGCGTTTTGCAAAACTGGCTAACGGTGTAAGCCAGTTACATGGAGAAGTAAGCCGGCAGCTTTGGAAAAAATATGATGGCATTTGCGAAATAAAAGCCATCACCAATGCACAAAACTGGCATTACTGGGCCGATAAGCAGTTGTACCGTTTTATGGAAGAAAATAATGAAGATGGGTTTGTTGACCGTAAAAGATATTTAAAGAAACGTGCTTTTGATGTAGTGGCCGATCAGACCGGAAAATTATTTAATCCCGATGTGTTTACCATTGTTTGGGCACGCCGTTTTGCAGGTTATAAAAGAGCGGAGTTGCTTACACGTGATGAAGAAAGATTTGAAGCGCTACTGAGCAATCCAAAATATCCGGTGCAGATCATCTGGGCCGGAAAGCCTTACCCGGTTGATTATCCGGCCATCAGCGATTTTAATATGCTGGTGCATCTGAGCAAAAAATACGATCACGTGGCTGTTTGTATCGGTTACGAACTGGGGTTGAGTAAAAGATTAAAACAGGCATCAGATCTTTGGTTAAACAATCCACGTGTGCCACGTGAGGCAAGCGGCACCAGTGGTATGACGGCGGCTATGAACGGCGCTGTAAACTGTAGTACCAATGATGGCTGGATTTGTGAATTTGTAAACCATGGCAACAATGGTTTTGTAGTACCACCTATTGATTATGCAAGCGTAAGTGTGCATGAGCAGGATGAATATGATTTAAATAAATTGTATGAAATACTGGAAAACCAGGTATTGCCTTTGTACTACGATAACCCCGATGTGTGGCGTGAGATAACCAGGAACGGAATGCGTGATGTGCGCTGGCAGTTTGATAGTAACCGCATGGCAAAAGAGTATTACGAAATACTGTACAAATAATTTTTACAACATCCCTGAAAAAATCGGGGATGTTTTATTTTAAAGAATAAATATTATTTAAATGAATACCTATTCAAAAAAACTGGAAATACGCTGGGCCGATCTGGATCCAAACTTTCATGTACTGCATTCTAAATACTACGATTTTGGAGCTTACTGCCGCATGGCTTTTTTAACGGAGCATGGGCTTACTCCTGCGGTGATGGTGGAAAATAATATTGGCCCCATCATTTTTAGAGAAGAATGTATTTTTAAAAGAGAAATAAGATTTGGTGATGAGCTGGAAGTATATTTAAAGCTTAGCAAATGCAATGAAGATAGCAGCCGCTGGAGCATGGTACACGAATTGTGGATTAACGGAAACACGCTGGCAGCCTTAATTACCATTGATGGTGCCTGGCTGGATACTACAATAAGAAAACTTGCAAAGCCGCCAGAGGTTTGTAAAGTTGGTTTGAACCAGATTCCGAAGACTGATGATTTTAACCAGTAGATGCACAATGTCTTTTTGCTGACATTGAGGCAAAAACTATACAGTTATCTTTCCATAAATAATTTAATCATGAAAAAATCAACACTTCTATTTTCAATTTTAATAACAGTTGCTTCCATTGTTCTTGCTCAAACAGAAACCATTTATCCCGCAGGATTAAAAGTTGGTGATGCAGCGCCCATGTTTACTGCAAAAGATCAGGATGGTAAAACTGTAAACCTTAAACAGGCTTTAAAAAACGGGCCGGTTGTTATGCTTTTTTACAGGGGGCAATGGTGCCCGTTCTGCAATAAGCAGTTAAGTCATTTTTCAGATTCGCTACAAATGGTGATAGCAAAAGGCGCAACTGTGCTGGCTATTACGCCGGAAACCGGGGACAATGTGAAGAAAACAGTTGTAAAAACAAAAGCATCTTTTCCGGTATTGGAAGATGAAGGCATGGCCATAATAAAACAATACAAAGTAAATTTTGCAGTAGATAAAAACACTGTTGCAAAGTATAAAGGCTACGGAATAGATTTTGATAAAGCCAATGGCAGCAATGGAGCCAACCTGCCTGTACCTGCAACATACATCATCGGTAAAGATGGTATTGTAAAATATGTTTTCTTTAATACCGATTACAGAAAACGGGCCTCCGTTCAGGAAATTCTGAGTAACCTGTAATAGTATCTTGATTTTATAGTAGTTCATCGGCATAATATCTTTTTTAAGAAGAAGTGTTGTAAATTTTATCTTTGCAACACTTTTTTTATGGTTAATGCCACCATTAATTTATATCGCAATGCTTATGCAGGCCTTACACGCCGTGTGTGGCTGCTTGCACTTGTAATGCTGATAAACCGCAGCGGTACCATGGTGCTGGCATTTATGACACTTTATATCAATCATATTGGCTACTCAACAAAACTGGCTGGCTTTGTAGTTGCTGTGTATGGTATTGGCTCATTGGTGGGTGCTTTTATTGGCGGTAAAATAAGCGACCGTTTTGGGTTTTACTACACCCAGTTTTTTTCGCTCTTTTGCGGCGGGGTACTTTTTATAACATTGGGGCAAATGAAAACTTACGCCTCAATTTGTGTGTGTACTTTTTTTCTGGCCATGGTAAACGAATCTTTCAGGCCGGCAAATGCAACAGCCATTGCGCATTACAGCACGCCGCAAAACCGTACACAATCTTTTTCAATAATAAGGCTGGCCATTAATTTAGGATGGGGTGTAGGCGGGGCATTGGGTGGTTTTCTGGCATCTGTAAATTACCACTTGTTATTTTGGGTTGATGGCGTTACCAATATTTTTGCTGCATTCTTATTGTTGTGGGTTTTACCAAAAGTAAGTTTAAGTCAGCAGCAGCAACTGCATAAAACAGTGGAGAAAAAAGTAAAGATAAAACCAGTTTATGCAGATACTACTTTCATTTATTTTATCGGTCTGCAGGTATTATTTTCCATCTGCTTTTTTCAACTGTTTACTACCATTCCATTATATTTTAAAGAAGGGTTGCACATAAACGAATTCTGGATTGGGATAATAATGGCTATGAATGGCATTATTATAGCGCTGGTTGAAATGGTGATTGTATTTAAGCTGGAAGGGAGAAGGCCTTACCTGCGGCTGATAACTTATGGCACCATCATTATGGCTATGTCTTTTTTTGTTTTAAACATTCCTTTTTTACATGGCTTTGCCATTGCTGTTTTATCTATGTTATTGATGACTGTTGCTGAAATGACGGCGATGCCATTTATGAACTCTTACTATATTGCCCGAAGCTCAGAAAGCAATCGTGGTCAATATGCAGCTTACTATACAATGGCGTGGAGTGCAGCACAGGTAATTGGCAGCACAAGCGGTACACAAATTGCGTATGCAATTGGGTATAATAATCTTTGGTGGATTATTGGCGCAATTTGTTTGCTTACAGCTTTTGGTTATCAAAAACTATTAACAAAAAAATAATACCATCTTTATTTCATAAGTAATCCGGAGGACTGATCTGAAATAAAGATGGTACTTACCAACCAGCAGGCAGGTTATGCCAAAAAAAACCTGCCGGTCTATTATAATTTAATGTTAGTTATTGCATGTTTACTTATAAATGCTTGTGGTGGTTGCCTTTGCGCTGATGGGCATTTCCTGTCCCATCATTGGAATACTGCCGGTAATATCAGCCACACTTGTTCTTTTCTTAACCAATCCGGTTGTTATATCCGTTACAATTTCACCAATTGTTTTAGTTTCAGTTTTTATAACAAATTCCATTCCCTGAAAATCTAATTTGTTTACTGCATTTAAAACAATATTCGATTGTATAATTGCTTCATTACCATTAACAGATTTCAGGGTATATGTGCGTATGGTTTTCATATCCTTCTCTGTGGTAGTATCGGCCCAGCTATCCCCAACAGATTTACCTTTGGGTATCATTTCAAATGCACCAGAAACTACAGCATCATCCGATCCATTATCTAGGAATATTTTCATCATGTCAGCCATTGGGTTTGCATCTTCTGCATCTGCATTAGTTTTCTTTTCTTTCTTTTTTTCGATAATGGCCGATCCGGTTATGTTATCAATAGTAACATCAGCAGGCTTATTTAATTTGTCGTCAAATATTTTGGCTACCTGTTCATCATTACCTGTTTTACTTTCCGAATCATAATTTGTTGCCTGCCCCATCATATTAGATGTCATCTTCAATTTAGTAAGTGTATTACTGATGGTAGAAGTATTGGCATTGCTGTTTTTTACTTCCAGCGCATTCAAACTGGTAGAGTTGCTGGTTAGTTCCATCCCCATGGTTAACGTAGCCTGCATATCAATTGTACTTTCCACAACTATCTTTTGTCCGTTGGATACTTTTATTTTACCGGTTGTTTGTGCTAAAGCAAATCCTGAAACTACCAGGCAAACAAGTGAAGTGTAAATTCTTTTCATATTTTATTATAATTAAGCTGTAAAATTATCTACAAACAAGTTACGTTCTTATATTGTTTGCAGTTTTTGTAAAAATTTATGATTTACCTCAAAATGGGGGCATAAAATAAGGGCTATTCAATTAAGAATAGCCCTGAAAAGTTTTGAAGCATAGGTTTTATCCTACTACCTGCACGTTAACTGCGTTCATTCCTTTTTTGCCTTCCTGCAAATCGAACTCAACGCTGTCGCCTTCTTTAATATCGCTTATTAATCCACTTACGTGAACGAAAGTT
>JAYURR010000097.1:0-44274 GCA_043756605.1 Chitinophagaceae bacterium | reverse complement strand
TGGATACCAGGATAGTGTAATTTTCTGGTGATGTTGCTTTACTCATTTTGAATTTTCGTTTGTTCAAAATGTGTCAAGTTTTTTCAGGAGAGGACAATATTTTAGATGGTTTGACTTGAAGATTATAAAGTATGGCTATTGGTAACTATGGTTCTAAAACAGTTAGTGCATCGGCTGTTGGCGGGACGCCGAACAGCGGCGTTTTGGATAGGTTGATGTTTTGGGTTTTTGCAGTAACGCCAACAAAAGTGAAGCCACTTAAATTTTATTGCTGAATTGATTTTGAAACAAAAGCAATTCAGCACTTAATTGTTCTATAGATATGATTCGCTCCTTATCTAAGGCCGTGCTTTGGTGATATCGTGTAGCATTTAATAACCTTACCTGTGTAGCTTCTATGTCGACATGTGCGTAATCAAAATCAAAATCTGAGCGTAATTTTCCCATCGTTAAATATTTAATAGGATAATGCGAATTACTATTGGATGCGAATTTGGCCTTCTTAAAAAAAATGTCATACCCTAGCTTTTGGAATGTATCTATAACGTGATTTTTGGTTAAGCGAAATTGAAAGTTTTTAAAAAAAATAAAGTCCAAAGTTTTGTGAATATAATTAATCTCATTTCCGGAGTTCTTTCTTTTATTGCCACGCTTGGGAAGAAATTTTTTAATAAACTCTTCTATAACTAATTGGTTCTGTTCAGACAATTCTACATTCAGTATTTTACCCTTCATCATATGGTGTTGATAAATGTTTGCCAACATTTGTATTTACGCTAATATACACCACAATTCCGCTTCGAACAAAGCTCAATAAAGATATTCTGCACAAGAGTGCGACGCCACCGAAGCCCCACAAAGCCCAACAGCCAGGCCCAAAAAAGCAAAAAAAAACCGCAGGTTTTTATGCCTGCGGTTTATAAAAAATGTAATTGTTATGTATTACTCACCTTGCTTAGGCTGCGCTTCCGGCTTTGGTATTAAAGCTTTACGGCTAAGTTTGAATTTGCCTGTTTTCTGGTCAACGTCCAGCAGTTTAACTTTAACCTTGTCGCCTTCTTTAAAAATACCGTCCATGGTTTCCAAACGCTTCCAGCTTATTTCACTGATGTGCAACAAACCTTCTTTCTTTGGTAAAAATTCAACAAAGGCACCAAATTCTTTAATGCTCTTCACGGTTCCTTCGTAAGTATCGCCAACAACTGGTACAGCTACCAGGCCATTGATCCATGCTAAAGCACGTTCCAGGCTGGCTTTTTCTTTAGAGAAAATGCTTACTTCGCCCCTGTTATCTACTTCTTCAATATTAATGGTAGCACCGGTTTCACGCTGAATTTCCTGTATCACTTTACCGCCGGGCCCTATCACGGCACCAATATATTCTTTATCAATAATGATCTTAACCATTCGTGGTGCATGTGGTTTCACTTCCTCACGTGCATTAGGCGTACATGCATACATGGCTTCCAATATGTGCATACGGCCTTTTTTAGCCTGTGCCAATGCCTGGCGCATAACATCCATGCTCAAGCCGTCAACCTTAATATCCATCTGCACACCGCAAATACCATCACGGGTTCCGGTAACTTTAAAATCCATATCACCTAAATGATCTTCATCACCAAGGATATCGGTTAAAATTGCAAAATCATCACCCTTTTTAATCAATCCCATGGCAACACCACTTACGTGCTTTTTTAAAGGCACACCGGCATCCATTAATGCTAATGAACCGGCACAAACTGTTGCCATTGAAGATGAACCGTTACTTTCCAAAATATCACTTACCACCCTTACGGTGTAAGGATAATCTTTGCCCGGCATCATTTTCTTTAAAGAGCGCATGGCCAAATTACCATGACCAACTTCTCTACGACCAACGCCTCTCATCATTTTAACCTCGCCGGTTGAAAATGGTGGAAAATTATAGTGTAAAAAGAAGTTTGTATAATCAGATTTATTGGCACTTTCTACCAGCAACTCATCTAACGGAGTTCCTAAAGTAATAGTTGTAAGTGATTGAGTTTCACCACGGGTGAATAATGCTGAACCATGCGGAGTTGGTAAATTATCAATCTCCATTTCTAATTGACGGATATCTTCTGTACCACGGCCATCTAAACGTTTTCTGCTGTTAAGTACCATATCACGTACCACGTAATATTGTAATTCGCCGGTGTAATGGCCAATTAATGCTTTGTCTTCATCAGGTAATTCTGTACCTAAAAATTCAACCACTTCCAGGTGTAAAGCTTTATACGCATCGCTTCTTTCGTGCTTTGCAGATGCTGAAGCAGATATGGAATGCATTTTATCTCTTGCAAAAGCAGTAATCTTGTCGTTTAATTCTTCATTGCGGTAAGGTTTGGTGTAATCTCTTTTAGTGTTGCTTCCAACTAAATCTCTTAATTGCTCTTGTGCTTTAACCTGCAATTGTATAGCTGCATGACCAGCTTCGATAGCGTTGATCAGGTCTTCTTCCTGGCACTCGTTGCTTTCGCCTTCCACCATCATGATGTTCTTATCGGTTGCAGCTATCAAAAATTCAAAATCAGATACTGCAAGCTGGCTGCGGGTTGGGTTGATGATGAGTTCACCATTAATTCTTCCTACACGCACTTCAGAAATAATTTCCTGAATGGGAATATCTGAAACTGCCAATGCAGCCGATGCAGCCAAACAAGCCAGCGAATCGGGCATTACTTCATCATCGGATGAAATAAGCGACACAAGTACCTGTACTTCGCACAAATAATCTTCAGGGAACAAAGGCCTTAAAGCCCTGTCTATTAATCTTGAAGTAAGAATTTCGTAATCGTTCAGGCGGGCTTCTCTTTTAAAGAACGAACCCGGGATACGGCCTGCAGAACCAAACTTTTCCTGGTAATCTACCGATAAAGGAAAAAATCCTTGTCCGGGCTTAGGTTCTTTGTTTGCAACAACGGTTGCCAGCAAAATGCAATTGCCCTGGCGAACGGTAACTGCACCATCGGCCTGGCGGGCCATTTTACCTGTTTCGATGGTTACCTCACGGCCACCACCTATATCAAATTTTATTGATTTTGGGTTTAATAAAGACATAATTCGATTTTGGATTGAAGATTGGCGATTTTAGATGTAAAACCACAATCAGGATGATTAATACTGTAAAAAGAATAATTCCCAACTGAAAAATATAGTTGGGAATTAAATTATTTACATGTTGGATAGTTTATTTACGTAAACCTAATTTCTCAATTAAAGCTCTGTAACCGGTAAGGTCGTGCTTGCTGAGGTAAGTTAATAAACGCTTGCGTTGTCCTACCATCATCATCAGGCCTCTTTGGGAAGAGAAATCTTTTTTGTTTGTCTTCAGGTGGTTTGAAATGTGGTTGATACGCTCTGTTAAGAGGGCGATCTGTCCTTCAATTGAACCTGTGTTGGTAGCTTTTGCTCCAAAAGTTGTGAAAATGTCTGCTTTTCTTTCGATTGTTAAATACGGCATCTTTGTTTTTTTAATAACGTCTATGTTATGTTTCTTTTTTAAATTGGTTGCGAAAGTAAGTAGAAAAATTGATTTTTAAGTGGTGTTTTGAGTATTTTTTTTGAATATTGCCATAATATGAACCTGAATTTTGCCATAATTGGATGTGGAAGGATTGCAAAGCGTCATGCTGAGCAGATGGTGAAGCATGGACAGCTTGTGGCCGTTTGCGATATTGTAGCCGAAAAAGCGAATAAATTTGCAGCTCTTTACAATACAAAAGCTTATTACTCAATTGAAGAATTGTTGCTGGCTGAAACTGGATTAGACCTAGTAACAATATGCACCCCAAATGGATTGCATGCCTCTCAATCCATTAAAGTACTACAAGCCGGCAACCATGTTTTATGCGAAAAACCGTTGTGTATTAATGTAGAAGAAGGAAAAATGATGATTGTTGAAGCTGAAAGGGCTGGTAAAAAACTATTTGTAGTTAAGCAAAACCGCTACAATCCGCCCGTTGCATTTTTAAAGGAGCTTATTACAAATGATAAATTAGGTAAGATATTCAGCTTTCAGATAAACTGCTTTTGGAACCGCCCCGAAGCATATTATACCGATTGGAAAGGCAGCAAAGATCTTGATGGCGGAACACTCTTCACCCAATTCAGCCATTTTATAGATTTGCTTTACTGGCTATTGGGTGATGTGGCTGCTGTAAAAACGATGAGTAAAAATTTTGCACATCCATCCATTGAATTTGAAGATACCGGCGTGGTTGCTTTTGAAATGCAAAGCGGCACCATTGGATCTTTAAATTATACCGTTAATAGTTTTGAGAAAAATATGGAGGGGTCATTCACCGTTTTTGCAGAAAATGGAACTGTGAAAATTGGCGGCCAGTATTTAAATGAACTGGAATATTGTAATGTTGCCGGAGTAGAAAAACCCAATTTACCAACCGGTAACCCTGCAAATGGATATGGCTTTTACCAGGGCAGCATGAGCAATCATTATAAAGTGTATGAAAATTTGATGATGGCGTTGGAGGATGAAAAACATGAATTTGCAAGTGCGGAAGATGGGTTGAAGACGGTGGAGATTATCGAAAAGATCTACAAAACTCAAACCCCCTCCGCCCCCTGAAGGGGGAGCTTTGCACCATGATAACGGCGAACTCTTTTCAATAACAAGCCCTAAGCTTTTAAAATAATTAATGCCTGATCTATTAAATACAACCTCTTCCTCAACAGACTCTAAAGTTCCCCCTTCAGGGGGCGGAGGGGGTTTTGTTGTTTTTACTGTAACCACCGACCTTAGTTATGACCAGCGGATGATACGCATTTGCACATCTTTGGCAAACGCTGGCTATGCTGTAACATTAATTGGCAGAAAATTAAACTCATCAATCCCACTCACAACACAACCTTTCAAACAAAAACGGATTAACTGCCTGTTTGAAAAAGGCAAATTATTTTATGCTGAATATAATATCCGCCTGTTCTTTTACTTGCTTTACAAAAAGATGGATTGTATTTGTGCCATTGACCTGGATACGATCCTCCCCTGCTATTTCATCTCCAAAATAAAAAAAACTAAACGGGTTTACGATGCACATGAACTGTTTTGCGAAATGAAGGAAATTGTTACCAGGCCAGGCATTTATAAAGTTTGGAAAAAAATAGAAAGCTTTACCGTTCCAAAATTCACCCTGGGTTATACAGTAAACCAACCCATTGCTGATGAGTTTAAAAAAATGTATGGAGTAAATTATGAAGTGATCAGGAACATAGCCTTACTCAAAGAAATTCACCAAGTAGAAAAAGAAGAAAGGTTCATTTTATATCAGGGAGCCGTTAATGAGGGCCGTAGTTTTGAAACGCTGATACCTGCTTTTAAAAATATCAATTGCAAATTGATTATTTGTGGCGATGGCAATTTTATGCAGCAGGTTAAGCAATTGGTTGCTGATAATAGTTTGCAGGATAAAGTAATTTTTAAAGGTAAAATAAAACCAGATGAATTAACGGCCATTACGCAACAGGCTTATATTGGGATTACCCTTTTTGATGATAAAGGATTGAGCAATTATTATTCGCTGGCCAATCGCTTTTTTGATTACCTGCATGCTGGCATTCCGCAGTTGTGCGTAAATTATCCGGTATATGCAGAAATAAACAGTCAACTGCCCATTGCCCTGCTGGTTGACGATATTAGCACAACAAACTTAGCATCACAACTGAACAATTTACTGGTAAATGAGGTTTTGTATAATGAATTGCAGCAAAACTGTTTAAAATTGCGGCAAACTTTAAACTGGCAAGAGGAAGAAAAAAAATTAATTCAGTTTTATAAAAACATCTTCAATGGCACAGAAAATGAGCGGCAGCGTTAACACAGAGTAATTCTGCGATATCTTCTTTTCTCAGCGTTTTTTAAAAAAATGACCGAAAACCATTTACATATTGTAACCCTTGATGTCCCCTTCCCTGCTGATTATGGCGGTGTGGTTGATCTGTTTTATAAAATAAAATCGCTCCATCAGCTGGGCGTAAAAATTCACCTGCATTGCTTTACAAAAAATCGTGAACCGCAAAACGAATTAAATAAATACTGCGAAAGTGTAAACTATTATCACCGTAAAAAAAACAGCAGTAGTATCTCATTCAACATTCCATTAATAGTTAATAGCAGGGTTAACAAAGAACTCATATCCAACTTACAAAAAGATAATTACCCGATTTTATTGGAAGGAATCCATTGCACCTATTATTTAAAAACCGGTGAACTTAATAACAGGAAAGTTATTGTGCGCCTGCATAATGTGGAGTTTGAATATTACAGGCAACTGGCAAAGCATGAAACCAATTTATTTAAAAAGCTATATTATTTACACGAAAGCAGTCTCTTACAAAAATATGAAAAAGCCATTGCCAACAAAGCCACATTTTTAGCCGTAAGCAAACAGGATGTATTATTATATCAACAGCAATTTAATGCAGCCAACATTTATTACCTCCCCGTTTTTATACCTTATACTTTGGCAATTGGTAAAGAAGGTAAGGGTTGCTTTTGTTTGTATCATGGCAATTTAGCAATTAACGAAAATGAAGAAGCCGCCATCTGGTTATTAGAAAAAGTTTTCAGCAAATTAAAATTACCATTTGTAATTGCAGGAAAAAATTCATCTAAAAAATTGCTACAACTGGCGCATAATCACCAGCATACCTGCCTGGTTTCAAACCCATCTGATAAAGAAATGCAGGACATGATTTGCAAGGCACATGTACATGTATTGCCATCTTTTAATAATACCGGCATCAAATTAAAATTATTAAATGCCCTGTTTAATGGCAGGCATTGTGTGGTTAATGAAGCTACGGTTGAGGGCACCGGACTGGAGGCATATTGCACCATTGCAGAAGATGAAATTGCCTTTCAGCAAAAAACAGAAGCACTATACCTGCAGCCATTTACTGAGCAGCAAATGCAACAGCGCCAGCAATTACTGCAAACTATTTATAACAATGAAACAAATGCCAAAGAACTTATCAAATTTCTATGGTAGCGTTATCCCAAACCTTACCCATTTCTGTTTTAATGGTACGGGCCGGAAATTTTTTAATCACCACATAATCATGCGTAGCCATAATAATGGTGGTGTTATAATCTCTGCAGATATGAAAAAGTAACTGCATAATTTCATCACTCGTTTCCGGATCCAGATTTCCGGTTGGTTCATCGGCCAGTATCAGTTTGGGCGAATTTAATAAAGCACGGGCAATATCCACCCGCTGCTGTTCGCCGCCACTTAACTCAAAAGGCATTTTAAAACCCTTGGTTTTTAAACCCACTTTTTCCAATACATCCGCAATTTTTTCATCCATCAGTTTTATATCTTTCCAGCCGGTAGCTTTCAATACAAATTTCATATTATCGTTCACATTCCTGTCGGTAAGCAATTGAAAATCCTGAAAAACCACGCCCAGGTTGCGTCGCAAAAAAGGAACCGTTTTCCAGGTAATTGTTTTTAAATCGTGCCCCACAACCCAGCCTTCACCATCTCTCAATTCCAGATCTCCGTACATTGTTTTTAGCAAACTGCTTTTACCGGTGCCGGTTTTACCAACCAGGTACACAAATTCTCCTTTATCTACCGATATGTTCACATCGCTTAAAATAAGGCTGCTGCCCTGGTAAATATTTACATTCTTTAATTCAACTATTGATTGAGACATAGATAGTTTTGAGTTTGGGGTTAGTCGTTTTTTGTTACGGGCATTTGTAATTTTGTTCAGCATCGTTGTGTCACTCACTTGTACCGCATACCATTCTTCAACTTTTATCTTAGCGTAGTGACTTATGCCTATCAGCAAAAATAGCTTTTACAAGGTCAGCATTAAAAAATAATTTCTTCACCATTTGTTAAAATATGTGAACAACTAATAAAATAGTTGTTAAACTAAATTTATAGTTTTACATTTACTTTATCAAGCATTAAAATACAGTAAAATGAAAAATTTAACCAGGGCCGAAGAGCAGATCATGCAGGTAATATGGAAGCTGGACAAGGCTTTCCTGAGAGAGATCATGGATGAATTAACTGCGCCAAAGCCTCACAACAACACGGTTGCAACCATCATTAAAATTCTGGTTGACAAAGAATACATAGGTATTATCCAATTTGGAAGAACACATCAGTACTATCCTCTGGTAAGTAAAGACGCTTACAGCAAAACCACCATGAAGAGTTTTGTAAAGGGATATTTCGACGGTTCATTCAGCAATGCAGTATCCTTTATGGTAAAAGAAAACAATTTAAGTGTAGAAGATCTGGAGATGCTTTTAAAACAGTTGAAGAAAAAGTAGAACCGTTTCTCGTTACTTGTTTCTCGTTTAACTAGTTCGTTTTGTATAGACTTATGAACAAGAAACAAATAACGAGAAACCAGAAACAAGAAACGTTTTAAAAAGTTAACAATTTAAAATAATTTTATGCTCCCCTATTTCTGGTACATGCTTAAAGTAATTATCTGCTCCGGCATTTTGTTTGGTTACTACTGGTTTTTTCTGCGCAATAAAATATTTCATCAGTACAACCGGTTTTATTTGCTGGCAGCCATGTCGCTGTCACTTTTATTACCGTTGCTTAAAATAAATTTCTGGCAACAAGATGCTGAAAAAAATCAGGCTATTCGTGTATTACAGGCTGTTTCGGCAGGTGATGAATATATGGAGAAGTTTGTGGTAACAGCCCAAAAAACAAACTGGAGCCTGGAGCAATTATATCCGGTTGTTTACATACTTGTTTCTTTTATTTTCTTTTTGGTAATGCTGCGTACTTTATACCTGATCCGTACCCTACTGAAAAAATATCCTGTGCAACAGGTAGAGCAGGTAGCATTTGTGAATACTGAAGATGACAGCACACCCTTTTCATTTTTAAAATACATTTTCTGGAACAGCAGTATAGATATTAACACAACAACAGGCCGGCAGATATTTAAACATGAAGTTGCCCATATACAGGAAAAACATACCCACGATAAACTGTTTGTAAATATCATCCTCATTTTTTGTTGGTGCAATCCCTTTTTCTGGTTGTACCGCAAAGAGCTGAACATGATACACGAATTTATAGCCGATAAAAAAGCGGTAGAAGACAGTGATACAGCAGCTTTTGCCGCCATGATATTACAGGCAGCTTACCCAAGGCACCGTTTTGAGCTTACCAATAATTTTTTCTACTCACCCATAAAACGCAGACTACTTATGTTAACTAAAAATAAAAACCCCAAAGTAAATTACATTGGCCGAATCATGGTATTGCCATTGGTAGTGTTGGTATTTGCTGCTTTTAGTTTAAAGACAAAAAATGAAATTTCTAAAGTTGTTCCCAAATTTGAGATAATATCAAATAACTTTGATAATGCAGCCACGATTCCCCTACTAAATAGCTTGTTTAAAGCTGTTAATGCATCAAATAGCACAGCAGATACTTTCCCTATAAAAATTACAGAAACTGATGCAAAAAATAAAAAACCAGTTTACATTTTAAATGGAAAAGAAATTGACGAAAAAACCTTAGAAGCAATAAGTCCTAACCAAATTGAAAGTGTAAATGTAATAAAAGATAAAAACGCAATTGAAAAGTATGGTGAAAAAGGAAAAAATGGTGTTGTTGAAGTTTTTCTTAAAAAGCAATCGTTTGTAATTTCTGAAAATAATGACCCTGCATTAAAAGTTGATTCATTTCTTAGGTTTTATGATATGATTTACAAAGGAAAATTAGCCTGGAAAATTAATAATATTGATATACCTAACAAAGCAATTTATATTTTGAATGGTAAAGAAGTGGACGAGGAAATAGCAGCTAAAATTGCCGATAAAGATGTAGCTGATATAAAACTGTTAAAAGGCATCGAAGTGACTAAAGAATATGGTTCAAAAGGTACAAATGGGCTTGTAATTATTAATACAAAAACGGATTATGAAATACGGACCTGGAAATCTGACACAATAAAATTTTACAGGGATGAAAAGATTCCGGCTGCTAATAAAAAAATGCTGGTAATTGTTGATGGTAAATTTTACTACGATAAAACAATTCAACAAGTTGCAGATGAAATTCAGATAATTCAATTCGAGTCAATTTTATTAATATCACCAGAAAAAGCAATACAAAGGTATGGCGATAGGGCTAGGGATGGCGCAGTGGTTGTAACTATAAAAAAATCGGAACAACTTTCTGTTATCCGGGATAGTAAAGATTTAAATGTTGCCAACCAAGAAGCCAAAATATATTTAGGCAACAACTCCGGCGGTGCTATAAGTCTTGATTATCTAAAATCTGTAAAAGAAATAAGTATCTCCACGGGTTACAAATTAGTTGGTGCTTCTATTTATTTTGAAGGGTCAGGATTTGATAAAAATGTGGTGATGGTAACTCTTAATTCAAATTCGCTTTCTAGCGCAAGTACATATATTAACCGATGTGGAAATGGCGCTAAAATAGTTTTTGATGATGTTAAGGTTGAAAATAAGAATGGTGTTGTGAGCACAATTAAAGGATACAACCCTGTATTTATTGTTGACTTAAAAAAAGATTTGCCCTAATTTATAAAGCCTGTTACTTTTGATTTGCTAAGAAATGAAAGATTTCAGTAAACATCTGTTCTATTTTTTAGTACACAATCTCCTCATCCTTCAACTTAATTACCAATTCCTTTTTATCACTTTCTTCTACCCTGCCAATAACCTGCGCAGCAATACCAAATTCAGTCGCAGCAGCAATCATGGTATCTGCATCGGCTGCATCGCAATAAATTTCGAGGCGGCAGCCCATGTTAAACACTTCGTACATTTCTTTATTGTTGCTGCCGCTGTTTTGTTTTATGATGTTGAAAATTTCAGGTGGTTCAAATAAATTGTCTTTTATTATTTTTAAAAACCTGGTGCCTGGTTTACGGTCAGACGAGACGTCAGATCGTAAATCAGTGCCATCGTCAGACCAAGCGTCAGACGATGGCAAATATTTCATGCACTTGGTTTGCCCGCCACCGCTGCAATGGATAAGGCCGTGTATTTTATCAAAATGATTTTCAAGCAAACCCTTTAACACCGGTGCATAAGTTCTTGTGGGCGAAAGAATAAGTTTACCGATGGTTGTTGTGAGTGGTGAGTGGTGAGTGGTGAGCTGGATGCTGTCGGTTAATTTTTGTTTCCCGATGTAAACAACATCATCGGTAAGATTATTATCGTAACTCTCTTTAAAATTATCAGCATAAAATTTACTCAGCACATCGTGCCGGGCACTGGTTAGCCCATTGCTGCCAAGCCCACTATTGTAAGCCGTTTCGTAAGTTGCCTGACCATAACTGGCAAAACCAACAATCACATCTCCGGCTTTTATTTTTTCGTTGCTGATGATTTTATTTTTTGGCCAGCGGCTCGTCATAGTGCCGTTAACGGCAATGGTGCGTACTACATCTCCTACATCAGCCGTTTCGCCGCCCAGGTAATGAATGTTTACACCAAATGTTTTTAACTGATCAAATAATTCCTGGGAGCCGGTAATGATTTGCTCCAGCACTTTGCCGGGTATTAAATTTTTATTGCGGTCAATGGTGCTGTTAAAAACAATATTATCGTAAATACCAACACAAAGCAGATCGTCTAAATTCATAACAATGGCATCTTGGGCAATGCCTTTCCATACAGAAATATCGCCGGTTTCTTTCCAGTACAGATAAGCCAGTATGCTTTTAGTGCCGGCACCGTCGGCATGCATGATGTTTACAAAATCATCATCGCCGCCCAAAAAATCGGGATAAACTTTGCAGAACGCATGGGGAAATAAGCCCTGATCGAGGTTTTTTACCGCAGCATGCACTTCTTCTTTTTGGGCAGAAACGCCCCTTTTATTATACAAACTCATAGCTGCAAAACTAATTGTGAATTGTGAATAAACCATTTTCAATTATCAACTACATTTGCACTTCTTAACTATGCAAATACACCGCGATATAAGTAATCTGCCCCGGTTTACAAATGCCGTTATCACCATTGGTACATTTGATGGTGTTCATCTTGGCCATAGGCAAATTATTGATAATTTAAAAACTGAGGCGGCTAATGCCGGTGGCGAATCGGTTATCATCACTTTTCATCCGCATCCCCGTAAGGTAGTTTCATCTGTAATTACAGGCGTAAGGTTGATAAATACTTTGGCAGAAAGAATTGAGCTGCTTGAAAAAACCGGTATTGATCATCTGGTTATCGTACCCTTTACAGATTATTTTGCAAGCCAGACTGCAGAAGAATATATCAGCGATTTTTTGGTGGATAAATTTAAACCGCATACCATCATCATTGGTTACGACCACCGTTTTGGAAAAGAACGCACCGGCGATTATAAACTGATGGAAGAAAAAGCAGCCGTTTATAATTACCAGCTTAAAGAAATACCGGAGCATATTCTTAACACCATAAAAGTAAGCAGCACCAATATCCGCAATGCCATTTTGCACAGCAATATTGAAGAAGCCAATAATTTTTTGGGTTACGATTTCTTTTTTGAGGGCGAAGTTTTTAATGGTGATAAAATTGGCCGCACAATAGGTTACCCAACTGCCAATTTAAAAAGTACCGATGAAGAAAAGATTACTTTGGGCGATGGTATTTATGCAGTGTATGCTATTGTGGATGGTAAAACCTACAAAGGTATGATGAGCATAGGTTTCAGGCCAACAGTAAATGGGAAAGTACGTGTAACTGAAGTGAATATTTTTGATTTTGGAAAAGAGATATATGGCCAGAGAATCCGTATTACCGTAAAAAAATATTTACGCAGTGAGGTTAAGTTTGATGGATTGGAGGCATTGAAAGAACAATTACATGAGGATAAAAAAAACAGCATCGAATGTTTGTAAAAAAACAGATATCACAATTAAAGTTCAATAAAGATTATATGTACAAGAGTGCGACGCCACTGAAGTTGCACAAAGAAATATAGCTGGGCTCAAAAACAACAAAACACATCGGATTCAGGTTGCAAAAGTATTCCTATCTGGCAACCATCTTCACCACCATCTCCTTCATCAGCGATGCATCTGAAGTACCGGTATCGCCCACACCCACTCCTTTTAAATTATAATGATGCAGCAACAGCAATATTCTTTCTATACCATCATAACCGTAATTGTTGATTGTTTCCAAGGCACTTTTTACTGCATTGCCATTAAAATAAAAATGCGGTTTCAGGGCTGCTTCGCTCCTATCGGGCATACCAAAAACGGTATATACTTTACTAAAGCTGGCATACAGGGCAGGCAAAACCATTTGTATGGGCCCGGCTTTGGGGTTGCCTTCAAAATACTGGATAATTTTTATGGCTTTTGCCAGGTCTTTTTTTGCAATGGCAGCCTGCAGTTCAAAAACATTGTACTCTTTGCTAATGCCGATATATCTTTCTATATCATCTTCTGTAATATCTTTTTTGCCCTTTAAATTCAGCGCCAGCTTTTCAATTTCGTTTACAATGCGGTTCAGGTCGTTGCCAATATGCTCATCAAGCAGGCTGATGGCTTTGGCATTTATTTTATAGCCCTGCGAACGTACATACTCACCAATCCATTCCTGTAGTTTGTAATCTTTTATTTTTTCTGAAGTAAATATTTCGGCAGATTTTTTAAGCAGCTTGTATAATTTTCCTCTTTTATCAAGTGTTTTGGTTTTGTGGGCAACTACAAAAATGGTTGAATTAAGCGGATGCTCAACATAGCTTTCCAGCTTCTCAATATCTTTCATCTGTTGGGCCTCTTTTAATACCACCACCTGCCGCTCGGCAAACATGGGGTATCTTTTGCAGGCATTTACAACATCTGCCCAGTTGGCATCTTTACCATAAAAAACAGTTAAGTTAAAGCCAGCTTCTGCCTCGTTTAGTATTTTGTGTTCGGCATAATCAACTATCATATCAATATAATAATCCTCTTCGCCCTCAAGCCAGTATATGTTTTTAAATACCTGCTTTTGCCATTCACCAATAATTTTTTGTGCACTCATATTTCAAAGATAATGATTAGCATATTTTAAAAGTGCCGGGGTTGTTTACATATTTATGTAAATTTAAAAATGTACAAAATAATGTGTAAACGTTAAATGTTTTTAAAACGGCAATAACAGTAGCATTAAAGCGTTTTCTTTTTTTATCTTTGGCATAATTTTGGGTATAAGGAAATCAGTTTTATGGTTTATATCAAGCCTGTAACTGCATTACCTGATAACCCCCACAGAAAAACCTGAACTATGAGTTTCGAAAACTTTCCAACGAGTGAAACAACTAATCAACAAGTAGTATCTCAGCCGCAAAATAAATGGCAGCGGTATTTAACAGTAAGCCTGATTATGGCCCTGTTGGGCACATGGGGTTATATCATCTGGGATAAAAGCAGCACCAAAGAAACCATTCAGCAAAAAGATCAGGTAATTACAAATACATATTCTCAAAGAGATCAATTGCAAAAAGAACTGGAAGATGCAACCAGACTTTACGATATGATTAAAACCAGCAGTGCCAACATGGTACACAGTAAGGATAGCACCATTTCTAAAAAAGACCGGGATATTGCTGCCAAGCGTGAAAAGATACAGCAACTTTTAACTAAAGTTGGGGCAACTGAGCAGGAACTGGGGCAAGCAAAAAGTTTGATAGCATCTTTAAACACAGATATTGTAAAATATAAAAACCAGGTTGAAACACTCGAAGGAGAAAAAATAATACTAACAAAGGAAAAGAATATGGTAATACAGGAACGTGACAGGTTTCAAAAAGATTTTGACTCGGCTAGCAGTGTTATAAAACAAAAAGAAGAAGTGATTGATGTTGCTGCCACCTTGCATGCTTCTAATTTTTCAATTTTAGGTATTAATGAAACCGGTGACGGCAAAGAAAAAACAACCAGCACTGCTAAAAGGGTTGATAAACTCCGTATTTCTTTTGATATTGATGAAAACAGGGTTACACAATCTGGCACTAAAAATATTTTTGTTTGTATAACCGGGCCAGATGGTAAACCGCTTGCTGCAGAGGCTTTGGGCTCAGGTAAATTTAGTACAAGGGATGGCATACAAAAATTTTATACACAAAAGATTGATGTTAATTACACACAAGGCCAACGCCAGACTTTAAATATTGACTGGAAACAAAATACCAATTTTACCATTGGCGATTATAAGATTGAAGTTTATAACAATGGATTTAAAATTGGAGAAGGAATCGGAAGTTTGAAAAAAGGTAGTTGGTTCAGTTAGATTTTTTCTTACGTGTCTGGTTACTAAAGGCAGTTTTTTAAAAGCAAGGCTTTTAGTTATTGTAAGCATTATTTATTGTAAGTGCTTTTGTTGTGGCCTGGCACTAAAAAATTGCCCTTACAGATGCCCGGCCAATATGTATAGTTCTGGTTGATTCTGGTTTTCGCCCTTCGTACTGCACACTCATTTCAATATTACCGGCAAGCCGCTTTGTAAACTCCAGGTTCCACAAATAATTTTTACCAGGTAATAATCCATCTAACAAAATATAACCTACTGTTGTATTTGCAGAGCCGCTGTATCCTTTGTAGTTAATCTGGTTTAACGAAAACCTTGCATTGAGTGTACTGCTTGATAGAATATTATAACGCACATCTGCCGAAAATATATGATTTGTAGATGCTTCCATCGAATCTATAGTGTTTCTTTTTTGCCCGTATGCGTACGTTAAACTGGCCCTTAAATTGGTTTTATAAACATAAGATAATGAAGGTTCAAATATGTTTTGTAAAACCTGGTAATTACGATTATCAAACTTTGGCCCTTTGGTGTTTAACACATTTTTTATCTGCTTATAACTTACCGTAGTTACAAAATTCCGGTTTATATTCCATCTTACTTTACCAACGAGGTTGCGCAGGCGGCGGCTTTCAAAACCATAGCTCAACAAAGATTTTCCGTTGCTGATGCTGTGGGTAAAATCAAATCCCCATTTAATATTGCTGCGGTTAAAAAATAGCGTGTTTGATAAAAAGGAGTTTAAAGTAATCAACGTTGTATCAACTAATTTATTGGTAAATGGATTGAATTGAAAACCACCGGTGCTGATATCTTTTTTATTTATTTGCAGCGCCGAGCTGGTACTTGAACGGGATAGTATTTTTTTAAATCCCGTTACGCCTGGTTTTAAAATTGCTTTGGGGTTTAATGTAAAGCTGTAATTAAACTGAACGTAATTTGCTTTTACATACTGGTTACTGGGCGTAAATACCCTGATGTATTTTTTCTGATCCTGAAAAATGGCCACTTCAAATTCGTTTAATTCCGGAATGGCATTGTTGTTATAATCTATCCAGGTATATTCTCCCTGGCCTGCCGGTACTTCCACATAAGTATATTCACGTTTTTGCTCCTGCCCCGATCCTATCTCGTATAATACATTGCCCACCACAAATCCTTTTAACTCACTTACATAATACTCTGCTCTGCCTAGCAAGCTTTCATCAGCTTTTTGTCTGCTTATTGTGTTGTTAAAAATATGCAGCTTACGGTATGTTACATTTATTTTAAACTGATGCCTTTCGCTTTTTAATAAATCAGTAAACAAATTGTAGTTGTCGCTTCTGTCGGCCCTCTCCAGCCTGTATTTTACTGGCAGCAGATCGGTTCTTGTAAAATAAGAAACGCCCCACCTGTTGGCTTTTACAGGGTTTGATTTTACATAAAGCTCCCACACATTAAATGCATAACTGAACAGGGATAAAGTATCCGTTTTTTTATCACGCAGGTTATTATTTTCAGCATTGTATTTAAGCCCAACCTGCATCTTTTTTAACTTCATCAATTCCTTTTTCAGATCAACAGTAGGGCGTATAAAAGTTCCATCCTGGTTGGGGTTGTGTATTGTAGTAAGGCTCAATTGATTGGTTAGCTGCCAGCCGTTGTAATTATTAAAACTGTTTAATGTTTGCCGCAAGCCATTATATTTATCGCTGCGGTTGTAACTGATGGCCTCGTACGCTAAATAATTACCGGTGCTATCTGCCAGCTTTATAGATCCGTTAATGATGTGTTCATCTGCAATTCCAATATCGTAAGGCAAACTCCAATCACGCAAAAATTCAATATTCCTTAACCGCTCTACAGCCCTGAAGCGTTCCTGCACAAACTCATACCCAAGCTTTGTTTGCATGAAAAACGTTTTTTGAAACAGGCGGATCTTTGCTGCATCTTTTATAAACTGAACTTTGGTTGCAAAGGCCCTGTCGTTGCTTTTATCTTTACTGCTAAAAAGATTTATATCATAATTGCTCATGGCCACTTCTGCCTTAAGCCTTGTGTTTGGGTTAAAAACATACTCTCCACCCACGGTTATCAACTGTTGTTTTTTAGGTGAGATGAGTAGTAGCACCGGAGCATAATCGCCCTGCTTACTATTATTAGCATCAGGCTGCACCCAGTAAAAAACTTTGCCGTTGGTTGCACTCTGTAGTACTGTGTAGTTTCCTTTGCCAGGCCCCAGATAAGTAAAACTTAAATTATATAGTACGTTATTGGGATTGTTTGAGAAAACAAAAATAGAATCGTGGATGCTGCCGTTATAAAGTGTATCAATTTTTTTGTACAATATTTTACCCGGAGTCAATGTATCTCTTACGGCGTTTACGTAATAGGCAGAATCAACACCATCGCCAATATCAGCCAAAAACTGCTTTTGCTTTGCATCCAAAACCTGGTTTATAGAAGAATTTTTTGCATCTGAATTATTATAGTAACCAATATTTAGAAAGAATTTGTTTTTAAAATTAACTTCATCACTTGCATAAATCTGCGAGTTTAAAAAATTACGGTCTGCATATTCAAACTCTACCTGTATTCTTTTATCTTTTGTTATCAATCGCTTTTGAGTAAATGTTAATTCAGCAGTGTTGTAATTGATGATATAGTCCTGATCTTCTCCCCTTTGCAGCAATTCTCCATCCATATACACACGCTCGGTACCTGCAAGCACCACAAAAAACAGCTCAAGGGTTGGGCTGGTTAATCTGTATGGGCCCTGGTTACCTTCAAACGGAATTAATTGATTGCGGGTAAATTTACCTTTGGCAATGGCGCCACTCAATAATAAAGAATTAGAAATATTTTTTGTGATCTTATTATCTGTAATAAACGAAACCCCTTGCAATCTTTTATAAAAATTAAGAAAATAATTTTTGCTTTGGCGGATATCAATATCTCCAAAATTTGCCTGCCAGCCCTTTTTCTTTACCTGCAGGTAAATACGGTCAAAGTCACGCAAATCCTGCGTATTACCATCGGGCTGCACCGGAATATTATTATCGGTTATGGCAGCAGTAAGCTCAAGGCTATCCCCGATAAAACCATTTAATTGCAGGTTAAGACTGCTGCTTACTACCGCATCCTGGCTGTTACCAAAAGAAATCCCTCGTCCAAAACTGCCTTCTGATTTTATATTGCCAAAATCTGTAAGCGGACTTGTTTGTTTGGCACCAACCCGTAGCGTAAATGGATTACTGGCAAGGAAATTATTACGTATGCTATCGTAACTAAAATGCCTTACCACTGCATTTAGTTTAAAAGGAAACACCCGGTATGTAACTGTAACATTTTCTTTGTTGGGCTTATTCAGCCAGGTAATTGTGCCATTTACCTCATCCACTTTATAATAAGATGCCGGTAAGCCATCTACCGTTACCGAGCCGGGCACCAGGCTTAAAGTATCGAGCCTAACTGTTTTATCTTTTGTACTAATTGATATTTTGCGAAGATTTGAAAGCGACGGCGGATTTATTTGTGCATGAATGAATTGCACAGCAAGCGTAAAGAGCAGCAGTAGGTATAGCTTTTTTAGCTTCAATATATCTTTGGGATTAATACAGTTAAAATTACTAATAAATACAGAAGGTAGAAAACCATATTTACGTTATAAAAAGGCCTTCCGTTTGGAAGGCCTTTTTATAACGTAAATATTTTAAAATTATTCCTCAGTACTTAAACCTGCTTTCAGATACTCCCTGTTCATTCTGGCAATATTGGATACCGAAATTCCTTTGGGGCATTCAGCCTCGCAGGCATAGGTGTTGGTGCAGTTTCCAAATCCTTCTTTATCCATTTGCGCCACCATATTTAACACCCTAGATTCTCTTTCGGGCTGGCCCTGTGGCAATAAAGCAAGCTGAGAAACCTTGGCACTCACAAACAACATGGCACTGCTGTTTTTACAGGCTGCAACGCAGGCTCCGCAACCAATACAGGCTGCTGCTTCAAAAGCGGTGTCGGCATTCTTTTTATCAATTGGCAAGGCATTTGCATCAACTGCATTACCCGTATTTACAGAAATAAAACCACCGGCCTGTATAACCCTGTCAAAAGCACCACGGTCAACCATCAAATCTTTTATAACAGGAAAGGCCGCAGAGCGCCATGGTTCTACCACAATGGTATCGCCATCTTTAAAGGCACGCATGTGCAACTGGCAGGTTGTATTTTTTGTCCAGGGACCGTGAGCACGCCCATCAATATACATACTGCACATACCGCAAATACCCTCACGACAATCGTGGTCAAAAGCAATCGGGTCTTTACCTGTTGTAATTAACTGCTCGTTCAGCACATCAAACATTTCCAGAAAAGACATTTCGGAAGAAATATCCTTTACCTGGTAAGTTTCAAAACTGCCGCCAGCTTTGGTGTTTTTTTGTTTCCACACTTTTAGTGTGAGGTTCATGCTGTAATGTTCCATAATACTTAACTACTTTTTATAATTGCTGCTGGATAAGCATCAGCTAATATTTTTATTTGTACGAACGTTGCGTTGGTTTTACAATCTCAAAATTCAAAGGCTCTCTATTCAACTCCCAGTCGCTTTCGCCTTTATATTCCCAGGCCGATACATAACTGTAATTATTATCATCACGTTTTGCTTCGCCATCGTCTGTTTGCGATTCTTCTCTAAAGTGGCCACCGCAACTTTCATTTCTTTGCAAAGCATCTTTACACATCAGTTCTCCAAGCTCAATAAAATCGGCTACACGCCCGGCTTTGTCCAGTTCAGGATTCATTTCATTTATATCGCCCGGTATTTTTACATCGCTCCAGAATTCTTTTTTTAATGCCTGAATTTCTGCAATGGCACCTGTAAGGCCTTCTGCATTGCGGGCCATACCGCATTTATCCCACATAATTTTTCCCAGCCGTTTATGAAAACTTTCTACTGTTTGATTTCCTTTTATACTCATCAAATGATTGATGCGGTCGCTTACTTTTTTCTCTGCTTCTTCAAATGCAGGATGAGCTGTGGGAATTGATTTTGTGGCAATATCATCTGCCAGATAATTACCCAATGTGTATGGCACCACAAAATAACCATCGGCAAGGCCCTGCATTAAGGCACTTGCCCCCAAACGGTTTGCACCATGATCACTGAAGTTTGCTTCGCCCAGTGCATACAAACCTTCAACAGTAGTTTTTAATTCATAATCAACCCACAAGCCGCCCATAACATAATGCACAGCAGGGTAAATTCTCATCGGCATTTCATACGGATTTTCTCCTGTTATCTTTTCGTACATATCAAAGAGGTTACCATATTTTTCTTTAACAACGGCTTTTCCTAATTCAACAATAGAATGATGTTCTGCATTTTCATTACCGGTTTTGCCAGCTTCAATTTTGCCGTAACGCACAATGGCATCTTTAAAATCGAGATACACAGCCAGTTTGGTTGTACCTACGCCATACCCTTCATCACATCTTTCTTTTGCTGCTCTTGATGCAACATCACGTGGCACCAGGTTACCAAATGCAGGGTATCTTCTCTCCAGATAATAATCTCTTTCTTCTTCCGGTATATCAACTGCTTTGCGGTTATCATCTTTTTGTTTGGGTACCCAAATTCTTCCATCATTGCGTAAGCTTTCACTCATCAATGTAAGTTTACTCTGGTAATCGCCACTAACGGGTATGCAGGTTGGATGAATTTGTGTAAAACATGGGTTACCAAAAAATGCACCTTGTTTATGTGCTTTCCATGCGGCTGTAACATTGCTGCCCATAGCATTGGTACTTAAATAAAATACGTTTCCATATCCACCGGTGCATAATAAAACGGCGTGGCCAAAATGTCTTTCCAAAGTTCCGGTAACCAAATTTCTTGCAATAATACCTCTTGCTTTACCATCAATCTTAACAATGTCAAGCATTTCGTGGCGGTTGTACATGGTTACATTTCCCAAGGCCACTTGTCTTTCTAAAGCGCTGTATGCACCCAATAATAATTGCTGCCCTGTTTGCCCCGCTGCATAAAAGGTACGCTGCACCTGTGTGCCACCAAAACTACGGTTGCTTAATAAGCCGCCATATTCTCTTGCAAAAGGCACACCTTGTGCCACACATTGATCAATGATAGCTGTACTAACTTCGGCCAACCGGTGTACGTTAGCTTCTCTTGCTCGGTAATCGCCGCCCTTTACTGTATCGTAAAATAAACGAAAGACAGAGTCGCCATCGTTCTGATAATTTTTTGCAGCATTAATGCCACCCTGTGCTGCAATGCTATGTGCCCGGCGTGGACTATCCTGAAAACAAAATGCTTTTACCTTATACCCCATTTCGCCCAAAGAGGCTGCTGCAGAGGCTCCGGCCAAACCGGTACCCACCACAATAACTTCCAGTTTACGTTTGTTAGCAGGATTAACGAGTTTTACATGGCCCTTGTAATCGGTCCATTTTTTATCCATTTCGCCTGCTGGTATTTTTGAATCTAAAGACATTGTTGATAGTTAATTCGTTAATAAGTTAATCCGTTAATTCGTATCTGGTTCGTCTATTCAATCCATCCAAAATAAAATGCAATGGGCATTAATGCAAATAAAGTACACACTATAACTGTGTAGCCAATACCAATTGCTTTAATGATGGGTGTATATTTTTTATGATTGATGCCGAGTGTTTGAAATGCACTTTGAAAACCATGCAACAGATGCCAGAACAACGATATAACGCCCAAAACATAAATCACCACTACCCACCAGGTTTGAAACTCTTCTCTCATTTCGTTGTACAGATTGTGGGCCGCATCATTTGCGCCACCATCTGCATACAAAGCTATTTTAGTACTCACAAAAAATTTAGAGACATGAATAATTAAGAAGAACAAAAGCAGTGTACCCAGTAAACCCATAGAGCGGCTATACCATTTACTGTTGGCAGATGCAGTGTTAACCGAATATTTTACGGGCCTTGCTGCACTGTTCTGTTTCCATAATATAAGCCCCTGCACAATATGCAATATCAGCCCTGCAAACAGTCCCAGTTCCATAATACGCAGTATCCAGTTATGGCTCATAAAATGTGCAGCCGTGTTGAAGGTTTCGCCACCGTCGTTCACAAAAATGCAGGAGTTAACGCCAACATGCACAACCAGGAATGTGATTAAAAAAAGACCCGTAAGGCCCATTATTAATTTCTTACCGATTGAGGAAGTAAAAAAATGTTTAAAAGTCATAATGCAGGTATAAAAGTTAGATTGTTTGCAAAATTATAGCATTACGCTTAAGAAAGAAAATTAATGCTGTATGTTAAGAAAATCTGAATTGTTTTTTTATCATATCAACCAGTTCTCTCTGGCCAGATCCAAATTCCTGCTGCCATGCCAGGTCTAATTTTTTAAGATCGTAATAACCAACCACAGTTCCTCCTTCAATAAATTCACCATTTGTGTTTTGCTCATATCCTACTATATAGATCTGATCGGCCAGGCCAACGGCCAGATCAATATCATGGGTAGAAAAAATGATGGTGTTTATGTCGTGGCTTGTTGTTATTTTCCTAAAGCTTGCACACACATCCTCAATATTACAAACATCTAATCCGGAAAATGGTTCATCAAAAACTACATAATGATGAGAGCATAAAAGCTGCTCAATAATGGCAACCCGTTGTTTTTGTCCGCCCGATAATTGATTGGGCGCCAGGTTGCGCTGTTCTTTTAAGCCCCAGTTTTCAATATGTTCATCAATGATAGCCTTTCTTTCATTAACGGGTATATTGCCCTGCAGGGCTGCATTCTGCAACATTTCTACTACTGTCTGATTTCTGGATAGCGGAAAATTTTGCTGCACAAAACCTACATCGCCTTCCTTTACCGGCCTGAAACTGTTTTCACGCCTGGCATCTGGTATTTTAATAGAGCCATGGGCAGGTTGTATAATGCCGGTGATGGCTTTAAATAAAGTTGATTTGCCTCTGCCCGACCGCCCCAATACAGCAACCGTTTGCCCCTGTTGCATGCTATCTCTTTTTACATCTTTAATTACAAAAGGAATTTGAGAAGTGCCAATATCCCGGATGATGGTTCTGTTACCATAAACCACTTTTACATTCTCCACCACCAGTAAATCTTCGGCTAAACTATATGATATGCTATCCATTATTTTCTATTTCTGTTTACAGGAAACTGATTAATAATAAACCTTAAAGCAGCGTCAATTAATATGCCTATTAAGAAAATGGTGATTTGTATGGCAAAAATTTTAGGGAAATTTAAAGCCCGGTTTGTATCATTTAAAATGGCTCCCATACCACCTGCTGCTTTGTTCATTGCTTCTACCGAAACCAGCATCATAAAAGTAATGCTCAGGTTCTGACGCACTATCTCAAATAAATAATCAAGCCTGTCTAATATCACTACTTTCCAAAGTACTTTCCAGTTACTCATTTTTTGCGACTTACGCCTGATGATATCTTCTTCGGGTATTGATTTTATCATTACCATTAAAGAATCTATAAAATAAAACGACATGAAAATTACCAGCAAAGTTATCTGCAGGTTTCTGCCACCGCCCGAAATTTGTGTAAGAAAAAGTGTAAAACCCTGTATAGGATTATATCTCAGCTTAGTAAAGAAAGTGCCAATTGGCCTGAAAAAAGGTATAGTTGTAGCATAGGCAATTATGGAAGAAAAAATTACACTGATTACTGTTGCTATTAAACAGAGTTTTAAACTGGCCAGTATTTCATAAAAAAAACCGTTGTTCCAGAGCTGTTTCCAGCCATCAACTACTTCTCCTAAATGCGGAAAAAGTGTTTTCTCCGGAACCAGAAATATCCATGCAAGTATCAGCAATGCCAATTGAAAAATGCCAACTGTTGTAAGCGTTCTTTTATCTACATAACTAAATGGCGTAAATAGTTTTTTCAGCATCTTTTTATTTTACTCAGAGAATGAAATCTGCACCCGCCTGTTTTGTGCTTTACCAACCGGAGTTGCATTATCTGCTATCGGTTCAGACTGACCTTTACCATCTACACTAAATCTTTCGCTCGGGAAATTGTTACCCGATTTTTTCATCAGCCATTGCTTAACAGCTTTTGCTCTTTTAAAAGATAAACTGTTATTAGCTTCAGCATCGCCGGTATTATCGGTATGCCCAACAATACTCACTTTTGCATTTTCGGCAATGTTTAAAGCATCAAATAATTTTTGTAATTCAGCTTCGCCTTCGGGAGTAATTTTATCGCTGCCGGTTGCAAATTCAATCTTCCAGGAGCGGTTTGCAAAAACTTCTCCTTTATTTTTACTGTAATCTGCTTTGGCTGTTTGTCCGGCTTCTACACCAACCTGAGCAAGATATTTAAGATCTACAGCATCTTCATACGGCGTAAGGCCTTTTACGTTATCCATAAAACCGGCAGGGTTTAAATCTTTAAGCACACTGGAAAAATAAGTGTACACCGATTTGTAAATATTGTTACCGCCGCCAATGCCAAAATACTTTTTATTATCTGCAAGATTTGCCATTTGCGTACCACCAACCGGTATCTGGTTGCCGGTACTATTTGCCATAGAACCTCCGCCAGGCATGGCATACTTGTACCAATCAGCACTTGATTCGCTGCAATCGTTTTCAGAAGCACAAAATACTTTTGGCGACAAATCGCAGGCGTATTTAAACCACGGATCGTGTTGTTTAATCTGATTGGTGGCAGTTAACGATGCGTTTAAAAAATCTGTAACCGACTGGCTGTTTTCCTTCATCCACTTATCGCAACCTACAACCACCGTAGCCATTTGGTTTGGATATTGCTTTGTAGAGATAATTTTTTGCAGTTGGGTGTTCTTCACAATATTTCTGTCGCCCGGAAACCAGGTAGCAGCGCCGTCAATTTTTTTATCAACGTTTTTGCCGGTTAATTTTCCATTCTCATCTTTCACTTTAAGGGTTACACTTCTTTTTGCAATTACTTCATCGGCAGCTTTTAAAAAGTCATCATCGGGTGCAGGTACAAAATTTATTGCGTTGGGATCGTACGTGCCCGGATCTGGATTTACTTTAATATTATTATCAGCCGCATACCGAACATGCAGCGCCCAGTCGCCATCTCCTATCACAGCAGATACAACTGAACCTTTCATGCTTTGCGGGTTTGTTTTCCACTCGGCTGGCCCCATCACACAATCTTCGCCCATACTAAATCCTACAATACCTACTATTTTTAAATTGTATTCTTTTCCATAGGCTTTTGTAATCTGTTCGTTCATTGCAGCAACATAAGCCGGAAAGCCATCGCCCATGAGTGTTACAAAATGCACACCGGTAGTTGGGTTTTTATTGCCTGCCGCATAATCTTTTATAAAGGCAAGTTGCTCTCGTTTCATATCACTAACGGAATTATTAGTGAGCATTTTTAAATTCACGTTGTATTTTTCCATCAGCGAGCCTTTGGCAGTTTTTAAACCTCCGTTAGCTGCGTAAATACCTGCATTGCCAAACCATACCCAGTTCATCAAACGTATTTCGGGCTTATCCTTCATCTCTGCAAATTCAATATCATTTACATCTGGCACCGGCAGCATGCCGGTTGCATCTTTTGTATCAATAACATCATTGCCGATGTCTGATTTTTTTATTTCTTTAGATGTGTCGGTTTTAAGGCCCGGTATCAGATCAAATTTACTGGCAGCCCAAATGCCGCCAACAATGGGTAATGCAATTATAATCGCTTTTACCGGCCAGCGTAATCCGGCCCAAAATGAGGGTTTAGTATCGTATGCCATAGTTTATATTTTGTGTTTTAAGAGTCAAGAATATTAAAACCTTTGTCGGGTCTTTGTTCGTTTGATAATTCGTAGCCTGAGTCAGACATTTCTCCAATGTTTAAAGTTTCCAGTCTGCCGTTATCAATTTGTTTTACAAAATTTTCAAGATCAGATTGTGATGCTGTTGAGCCCAAAGTGATTGCCTGGTTCTGATCCAGAAAATCGAGGTTGCTTCTTATTCTGCCAATATTCTGGCTTATTAAGGAAGTTGCGGCATCCATGGCCTGCTGATATTTCCAACCATCTTTTATCTGAAAAACTTCTGCAAGCCCTTCGGTGGCGGATGTCATTTTATTGGTAGCCTCCAGCTTTTTACTAACAATTGAAATGGTACTGCCCATTGCATTTACATAAATACGGCTGGCCGATTCGTTATCCTTCAACACTTCTAAAACCCTTGCAAACTGGTTGCCGTATTGTGTGTACAGGCGTGCATTCTGCTCGTTGGCCTTACCTTCTTCCATACGCAGGGTTGCATTTACACGGGTTTCTTTTGCATCCCTTTTACCGGCATTTGCTTTTTCGCTAAATCCTTTTTGCTCCAGTTCGGCAGCTTCTTTTTCCAACCTTGCGGCTTCTTCGGTTAAACTTCTTACCTGTGAGTATTTTTTATCTGCATCCTCTTTCGATCGTACAGCTTCGTCAATCATATTTATCCGTACACCATCTACCGACGCAATTTTTTCTCTTACTTTTTTTAAAGTGTCTTTAGCATCAATGTTTAAAAGTTCCAGCGTTTCTATCGGGTTTCTTCTTACTAAACTTTTTTCGCCTTTAAACAAAAGCATGCGGCCTGCATTGTGCAGCAGCGAAACAATTTTAGGGTACAGCATTATCAATACAATAATGATGATGGACAGTGCAATAAGCCAAACCGTTTGCTGAGCATACATAATAAGCTTTGGCAATGCCTTAAAAAAGGCAAACGATCCACCAATTAACGCTATCCAAAAAAACAAAGAGGCAATAGTTTTTTTACCCTGCGGCGATTTTATTGCTGCCGGCAGGTTGTTACCAATTACCTGAAAGATAGGCAGGCTGGTAAGTTCTGCCGGTAAACTTCTTTTATCAATAGTTTGCTCTGCCATAATTTTTTAATTGATGTTTGATTTTACAGTTATTAAAACAGATTTTATTTCGGATACTACCACGTTGAGCGCATTTACACCAGATTGTATTTTGGTTTCAATGCCTTGTATCTGCGGCGAGTATTTGGAATCGAGCTGGTTTAGTTTTGTGGTGGTTTCGGTTAGTTGAGATGATAAGAGCTGTATCTTATTTTCAAAATCCTGCTTATCTCTTTCTAATTGTTTTTTTTCATTTTGCAAAGCCAAAGCAATATTATCTTTTTCATCTTTCTTTTTTTGAATATCGGCATTTAACCTGTTTTGCAACTCGGTGCAGTAAGCTTCGCCGGTATTCAATACGGTATCTTTATCAAGCCCCAGCACTTTTAAAGTAGTAAAAGCGTTTTGCAGGTTATTAACGGTAACGCCGCCCATGGCTTCGGCTGCATTCCACAGTTCAAAAAAATCTATACCAGGCTTGTTCATGGTTTCAAAAAGAGAATAAATCTTCTGCACCATATCATCGCTGGCAATATTGGTTGTAATAATACCGCCATTGTTGGCAACCGGTGCAGATGTTTTGGAAGAAGCCGGAGCAGCCGTTTGTTTGTTTTCTTTACCAGTATTTGCGCTGTCTAAATAATCTTCTGTAAAAACCATTTTTTTTAGCCCCGAAAATATTCCCGAAAACCCCGTTTTTTTTTCATCAGACATAGTAAGCAGGTTAATTGGTACAGTTACAAATATAGTATTAATTCGAACTTAAAATTAAAGGGTACATTTCAAATTGTAGCAATATTTTTTTTAATGCAGATAAAAGGATAACGCAGTGTTTTACGGAGCGTTTCTCAGCGTAAGCTCTTTATCACATTTTTTCTGCAATAAAACCTGAAAGCTTTTGAAATTTATTTAACTACCCTTTGAAATGCACCCCCATTTAGAAGAGCTTTAAGGTAAAATTTTAATGTTACTGCAGGTAGCGGGCTACTTTATTTTCTACCTGCTCAAACACCAATTCGGGTTTTAAAGTGCGCCATTGCGCAAAATCTATAAGGCTTATATAATTGGTAAGCCGGGCGTTTTTAAAATCGTATTGGCTTTGCAAAGGCATGTCTAATATGGCTATCCAGCCGCCTTCTTCTTCCAGTTGCTCGTACCAGTCCTGGTAATAACTATCATCACTGCTGTGAAAATTCAATACATTTTCAGCAATCAATATAAATTTGTTTATGCCTTTTGCCTGCATGTTATCGGTTATATCTCTACGCAGGGTCATAATATCATTTTCAATGGCATCGTTCCACTCGCCCAGCAATTCAATAATGGCAAATTTTTGTTCGTAATCAACAAACAAAATTTTCATGTATAAGGTACGGCTGCCAAAATCATCCCATTGCGGATGAATATAATAATTGTACACCGTGTTTGAGAATTCAAATTCGCTGTAAGTACGCCTGTAAAAGGGTGATAAAGGATCTTCTTCGGCTGCGTACAAATGGCGCCAGTTAAAATATGGTTCAATATCCTGCATAAACGAATAGCTTAACAGATGATTTTTCTGATTGAGCTGATGAACACAAATTTCAAACAATTCAGCCAAATAAAATCAAACTTTTTAGATAACTGCAGCAATGGCAGCATAAGAGGTTTTAAAAATTTTACTGTGAGGTTTCGAAAAAAATATAAGTGACTATAGATGCGCTGTGGTTAAAATAATTGCAGGCCGTAATAACCTATCAGGGTAAAAACAACGCAACGGGTAAATACACCAATACAGCACCAGGTAACCAATTTTTTAATGTTTGCATTAAGCCCCACGCCCACCGCAATGCTTATTGGTGCACCCACCATAACAGTGCCTAAAAAACCAAGGCCAATAATTCCGTATTTGTTCCATAACTTTAAAATTACGGGATGTTTTTGCTGGGCATCCTGTTTGGTAGGTTTGTGTTTGTGAAACAGGCTTCTGATTTTATCGCCCAGAAAAGCGGCAACAAATACACCGGCAATACCACCTGTAAGACTTGCAAAAAATATTGCCCAGGGCGATAATCCAAATGCAAAACCGGCAGGAATAGCTGCATATATTTCGAAAGTAGCCAGCCCGGCAACTGTTAATATTTTTAAAATCATGAATAGTGGTTGTTTTGTAAAAAAGTAAACAAAATTAGCTGAATAAACCCATACGTTGGCCTATGGTTTTTGCTGCGATACTAATACTTGTTTACCCTTAAAAAAGTACAGCGCATTATTCATGTTGCTTGTAGTGTATTTGGCAAGTGCAACATCTGCTAAGTGTATTGCAGTTTAAAAATGTGGAAATGAAAACAATGCAAAGCAAAATAAACTAAACAAAATAAACACAATAAAAAAACTGATTATTAGCCGGATTGGGGGTACTTAATACTATTTTTTTTCTTTTAATGCAGCAAGCAATAAAGTTGCCGCCGCTGCAGATGAAGCCGGATTTTGCCCGGTAATCAACAACCCATCTTGTTTTGTATAAACACCCCAGTCTGCACCATTACTATATTGCCCACCTAGTTTTTTTAATTCATCTTCAAGTAAAAAAGGAACAACATTCGTTAATTTTACACCCTCCTCTTCGGTGTTTGAAAAGCCGGTTACTGCTTTTCCTTTTACCAAAGGTTCGCCATTTCCGTCTTTTACATGCAGCAAAGCTGCAGGTGCATGGCAAACAAAAGCAACGGGCTTTTTGTTTTTGTAAAAATCTTCTATCAACTTTATGGAGTTGGTATCTTTAACCAAATCCCACATGGGGCCATGGCCCCCTGGATAAAAAACAGCATCGTAATCCGCTTCTTTTATTTCGCTTAATTTAATACTGTTGGCAACTTTTCCAATTGCCGCTTCATCTTTGTAAAACCTTGCTGTTGCGGCTGTTTGGGCATCAGGTGCTTCGCTTTTTGGATCAACCGGTGGTTGGCCACCCGCAGGCGATGCAATGCTGATAACTGCACCGGCATCGCTCAACACATAATAAGGGGCCGCAAATTCTTCTACCCAAAAACCGGTTTTTTCGCCTGTATTTCCTAAGGCACTGTGAGAGGTTAATACCATTAGTACTTTCATATTCTTTTTTTTCATAAAGGTTTTAAAAAAATCAACAGTCTAAAGGTCTGCCGAAATTTTTTGTAAAATGTTACAAGCTTTTATGCAATAGTTATATTATTAACAGCTTCCACAAAATAACATGTTATGGAGCCTTTGTTTTAATGGCTTTGCCTTAAAAAGGATTTTTTTTGGCATGACTTTAGAGAATTGATAGTCATCAATTAACTACCTAAAATTATTTTATGATGATGAATACCATGACAACCTTAAGCGGCATACTGGAAAAACTGCGTGTTAGAAAACAGGATAATGAATTTATTATGAATGATGCAGGTTTTACCAGCCCCGCCGGCAAACTGTACAATCCCGAAGACCTCACCATTATTAAAACTTACCGTTTTGAAGGCGACTCTGACCCATCAGACAATTCTATTTTATATTTAATAGAAGCCAATGATGGCTTAACCGGCTACAGTGTAGATGCATACGGTGTTTACAGCAATCATGATGATGATGGTAAATATGATGAGTTTATCCGCAAGATTAATGTAAGCGAAAGGGATGAACAGGAAATATTTAAGTAAGATGCTGTTTATTTAATCGCACTCACTTTCCAGATTACATTGCTGGCATCATCGGTTACCAACATAGATCCGTCTGCAAGTAAAGCAACACAAACCGGCCTGCCATACACTTCACTTTTAGCGGCATCGGCAATAAAACCGGTTAAAAAATCTTCTGGCTTTTCGGATGGTTTACCATTTGTAAAAGGGATGAACACTACTTTATAACCAGACAAGGCAGACCTGTTCCAAGAACCATGTTGCCCCACAAACGCCCCATTGTGGTATTTAGCCGGAAAGGATTGCTTATCGTAAAAAGCCAGGCCGAGTGATGCTGTATGCGAACCCAAAGAAACATCGGGCACAATGGTTTTATTTACAAGGTCAGGCCTGGGATCATCTTTCATTCGGGGGTCATAATTTTTACCAAAATATGCATACGGCCAGCCATAAAAACCGCCTTCCTGTACGGCAGTCATGTAATCGGGTACCAGGTCATCGCCTAGTCCATCTCTTTCGTTTACTGCAGTCCATAAATTGCTGGTACCGGGCGCCCAGGCCATGCCTACAGGATTGCGTAGGCCGCTTCCATATATTTTTTCTCCGCTTCCATCCGCATTAAACTCCAGTATGTTTGCACGCCTTATTTCATTATCCATTCCATTTTCGCCTACATTACTGCCAGAGCCAACTGATACATATATTTTGTTGCCTGTTTTATTGCTGATGATGTTTCTTGTCCAGTGATTATTGTAACCACCTGCCGGTAAGGATATAATTTGTTTTCCTGTGCCGGTTAATATTGTATCTCCTGTTTTATAATCAAACAAAAGCACTGCATTTGTGTTGGCCACATAAAAATGATTGTTCAGTATCAGCATGCCCAATGGCTGGTTTAAGCCTTCAGCAAAAACATAGCGGCTTTCAAATACACCATCTTTATCCCTGTCCCGGAACATGGTAATACGTCCGGCACTTTCGCCCAGGTTTTGTGTTTTTATTTTGCGTGAAAGTTTAGCACCTAATTTTTTTATGCCTTTAAGAATGGTATTCGATTCTGCAATAAAAACATCACCATTGCTGCCTACATAAATCCAGCGTGGATTATCCAGACTATCTGCAAACCTGCTAACCACAAAACCTTGTGGTGCCATAGGTGTTTTGCCTGCGGGCCATCCTATTACTTTACTAAAATTACGGGCAGAGCTGGTAGCAAAAGGTGCAGGCAATGTATCTGCTGAATAGGTAACAGTAACTGTATTATTTTTTACAGCATTTTTGTACGAAGCTGAATTACCACAGGCAAAAGCTGTAATTAAAAGAAAGCCGGGGATGATAATTTTTGTCATTTTATAATTTAGTTAGTATGAAATATGCTTGTTGCCGCCAAATTAAAATATTAATTACAAAAAATCAAATACAGCTTTTTTAAAAGCATCTGTTGCTTGTATGTGTGGTATATGCCCTACACCAGGTAACACAACCAGTTTACAATTGCGTATCTGCTGCTGTATTGTTTTACCCAGTTGAGGATATTGGCCATAATTGCTTTTTTGTTTTTCATCCAACAAGTCTTTCCCTACAATTGTTCTGTCGGCCTGGCCAATTATCAGCAATGTTGGTGTGGTAATATTTTTAAATTCATACACAACCGGTTGCTCATAAATCATCTGGTAAGTAATTGCATTTATCCAGGCAATATGTTTAAAATTAGTATCGGCAAGTACCTCAGCCTGTGCCTGTACATATTGCTCGTATGCAGGCTTCCAAACGGGGTAATATGTTTGCTGGTATTTTTTGTAAGATTCGTAGGTGGCTGATTTTTCTTTTTTATAAATATCTTCGGCCGATTGATAAGGCACAAAGGTTTTATAATCCTCCAACCCTATCGGATTTTCCAATATCAGTTTTTCTGTTTTTGCAGCATACATCAATGCAAAACGTGTTGCCAGCATACCACCCATGGAATGCCCCAATACAATAACCTTATCAATGTGCAGAGAATCGAGCAGTAAAAAATTACTTTTTGCCAGCATGTGAAAACTATAATGCAGGTCTGGTTTATCTGCACGGCCCCAACCTAACTGATCGGGCACAATTACCCGGTAGCCTTTTTCTGTTAGCGGTGCAATTATATCTTTCCAGTAATATCCACTAAAATTTTTACCATGAAACAGCATGATTGTTTTACCATTTGCAGTTGCTGGCTTTGCATCCATATATACCATCTGCACATTTTTATTTTCGATAGTTAAAGAGAAAGATTGCAATGGATAAGGATAAACAAGCTGTGCATTTGTTTTTGTTACAAAGAACAAAGCTGCCAGGCAAAAAATACATATTGCTTTCATATTTTAAAATAATTTTCTGTGGAATTTATAAAATAATGGAGCTACATAATTTTAGAGCTTATTGTTTTACAAAGCTTTTAAAAAAACAGCAGCATAATAATTATTTACGATGTTGTTCATTCTCATCTTCATCACTATTCATATCCGGCAGGTCATCGGTCCAATCTTCTTCAGGCATTATGTCTGCATCTGCCTGCAAATCTGTTTCTGTAGCATTTAATGCAGCTGCTTTATTATCCATATTATCCTCTAAAGCATCCAGTTCTTCTGCGGCAATTTCGGCCTCTTCGTAAGTTGGATCATCGGCATCCAGTATATCATCACCATCGGTTGAGGCAACAAATTCCATACTGTCGTGTTTTAAATCTGTTTTAATGTCTTCCTGGGGATTATTCTTATTCATAATTGTTTTTTATTTAAACACGGGAAAATTGTGCCAGAAATTTTTACAGCTATCATAATGCAGTTTGTGGTTGCCGGTTAATGGTTTACCACCGCATTATGTTTTACATTTTTTTTTTAACAACGCTGAACTAAAGCAGGTGTAAGCCAAAAAAATGGCACCGGTTACTGCTGCTGCAGTAACCGGTGCCATTCCAAATTAATTTATGCTGAATTATTTATTTATCAGTCTTTAATATCCAGCAGTATTTCCTGCCCGTCTTTAATTGCCCGTACATCCCCATATTTCCCCATTTTTAATTTCTGGTATTTATTATCAACCAGCACTTTGCCCTGCTTGTTGATGATACCATAAAGGCCATCTTTTTTTGTAATTGCCCGTGATCCACTAAATGCAGAGATGGACTCATAAATATTGGGCGCAATAACTTTACCTTCCAGATTAATAATTCCTATTTTTCCATCCCTGGTAGTAAAAGCAAGATTGTCGCCACCAAAAGAACCTATCTTTTCGTATTCGGGCTTTACAATTTCTTTTCCGTTCGGCTTTATCATTCCTACCAGTTTATTTTTCCACACCAGTGCTACGCCTCTATTAAATTTTCCAATACGGTCATATTCTTTACTTATTTCCTGGGCATATGCCTGAACAGCAAATACGGTTAAGAACAAAAAGATTAATTTTTTCATAAAGAGTTTTAGGTTTGGTTATAAAATTTATTACTGTAAAGATATTGAAATTAAGATGCAAAAAGATGGAAATTAAGATTGGTTTGCCGGCTTTATACCTGATGCGGTTGTGGTAAATAATGATGGGTTGATATTGTTTAAAATGTTGTGGTAGCATAAACAGCAACATTTAAAAATACCCAAAGCAGGGTATTTCAAAAAATGAAGGGTATTGTACTTTTATACAAACTTAAATGTATGTTCATCAGGTGTATTTTTTTAAGCGTGATACTTTTTACTTCTGTTCAATTATTTGCCCAGTGCTTAAGCGGCTTATGCACTACTGGTTTTGGCAAATACAAATACAAAAACGAAGATGTTTACGAAGGCAATTTTAAAGATGGCTATGCCAATGGCAAAGGAAAAATGATTTACTCAGGCGGCAATCTGTATGAGGGTGACTGGCTAAACGGTAAATGGGGAGGCAAAGGAAAATATTATTGGAAAGATGGCCGCAGCTACGATGGCGAAGTGAAAGATGGTTACTTTGAAGGATATGGCATATTTATAACAACAGACAGTAACCGGTATGAAGGTAAATGGATGGTAGGAAAACATGAAGGACAAGGAAAATATTTTTATAAAGATGGAAGGATTTATGATGGCAATTGGTTGAAGGGCATGAAATGGGGCAAAGGAAAATTTACCTGGCCAGACAGCTCATTTTATGAAGGCGAGTGGAAAGAAGATAAATTTAATGGTTTTGGCAAACGTGTTTATAAAACCGGTAACCAATACGAAGGTTATTGGGTTGCTGATAATTTTGAGGGCAAGGGTACTTTTACCTGGAAAGACGGAAAGACTTATACAGGTGATTATGTTAAAGGTGTAGCCGAAGGCAAGGGTAAATTAACATTGGCCACTAAGGAAACATTTGAAGGCGATTTTAAAAATGGACTGGCAGAAGGATACGCAGTTAGTGCACATCCCAACGGCGATAAATATGAAGGCAACTGGATAAACGGAAGAGAGGAAGGCACTGGTAAATACACCTGGAAAAACGGTAACGTATATGAAGGTGAATGGAAAGCAGGAAAAAAAGAAGGAAAAGGAAAAATAGTTTACAGCAATGGGGATGTTTACCAGGGCAACTATTTATCAAACAACAGATCAGGCATTGGCACACAAACTTTTAAAGATGGCAGTACTTACGAAGGCAGTTGGGAATATGATAAATTTTCTGGTGCAGGCATACTCAGTTTCAGCAACAAAAATAAATATGAGGGGAAATTTATTGCAGGTTATGCCAGCGGTGCCGGAAAATTTTATCGCAATGGAACATTGATATATGAGGGTAATTTTGATGGGTCTTCTTTATCTACCTACTCAAAAACCTGGTTATTAAATGATGGTATGTTTATAAAGAAAATTACTTACTCAGACGGGGCTTTATATGAATTGTATTACCCTGATAAATCTATCTATTTTGGATCCATAAAATACATTTCAACTTACGGTAAAATAGAAGATATACAACCATACAGCGGCTTTACAATTTACCCTGCCGGTAAAGTTATTATGGCAACCTGGGATAATAAAATTATAAAAACATTGCAGTACAGCAACAGTTTTAAATACTCCGATGCACTGGTGGAATACATAAAGGGCCGCACTCTTTTTTCATATAAAAAGCATGCAGATGCTATAAAAGCTTTTACCAAAGCCATTGATTTAAAAACCGGGGAAGACACTGTTTATCTTTTAAGAGGTGGTGCTTATCAAAGCCTGGCAAAGCATGATTCAGCCTTGATAGATATGAACCTGATGCTGAAAAAGCAACCCAAAAATAAAGATGCACTTACCTGGCGGGCCAAAATTTTTAATGCTTTAAAAGATACGGCTTCTGCAATTGCAGAATACGATACCTACATAAAATATTACCCTAAAGATTCAACCGGTTACTGGCAACGTGCTTTACTCCATCACAATAAAAAAGATTACGCCAGCGCCATTGCAGATTACAATAAAGTATTGGAATTTTCTAAAGGCAAATCTGATAATGTGTATTATTTCAGAGGCATGTGTTACGAAATGCTGGATAAAAAACCCGAAGCCTGTGCCGATTTTGAAAGTGCTAAAAAAGCAGGCAACAAAAACGCAGATGCTAAAATTAAAAAGTTGTGTACGCCTGGTTAAAGTTTAACTTAGGGTTGTTTAGTTTGCCAAGTGGTTAACGCTTAGGGTGTTGGCAAGACGCTCAACCGGCGGCCATAAAATGGCTTGGGGTTTTTAAACTTTTAACAGTAACGCCAACAGGGAACAAATGCATACACTGTAACTACTTAACTTAATAAGCCAGCATAAAGCTGCAAAAATTGGCCTTAAAAATATTATTAAATAAATTGCCTCACAAAAAACCTCCCTATGCGATACAGTTTGTTATTGGCGTTTGTTTTTTTTTATACAATTTCTTACAGCCAGCTAAATACCGATAGTGTTTATCCCGTATTTAAAAAAATCTCGTACCGCTTTACCAAAAAGGTTCCGGTACAAAAAATAGCATTCAGTTATTGTGCCGATGGTAACTGCGATTCGGGCAGGGGCGTTTTATTGGTAAGCGAAATACTGCCTGGCAAATACTCCTACTCAACCCTTGTGCTTTTTACCCTGCATGTTGGCGATTTTGCTGAAGCCGGTAAAAAATTTAATGGAAAAATATACCAGGGAAAAACTTCTTTAGACTATCAAAAACCAGAAAAGGATACCCATATACTTACACCACCCCAAAAATTAGATTTTAAAGACACTAAAACACTTGACTCGCTGTTTGCCGGAGAAGGACAGGCAAGCAGGTTCGATCTTACAAGATCATTTAAATGGAATGGAGAAGTGAGATTACCCGGGTTTGAAAAAAACTTTCCGGAAATACAATCAGCTAAAACAATTTGTAAGGATGGCCAAATGTATTGGGCAGACATAGCTTATAAAGAAGGCAGCTATTTTAAACATTTTACGGGCAGGGTATTTAGCTCTGGTCATCCGTTTTCGGGCAAAGCTACACTTGCAGATGGCAGTATGCTTGAGGGCATTTTTTTTGGCTATGATCTGGTGGGGCCGGGTATTAAAACTACCAAAGCAGGCAAAAAAACAACAGGTATTTTTCAAATGGATTCACTATTAATTGAGATGCCTGTAGAAATACCGCTTGTATTAACGGCACCTGAAAAACCTGTTCTTAAATACACTTTTTATGGAAATTTGAAGAATGACCTCCCCGAAGGTTGGGGTGTTGTAGAAAGCGCAAGAAAGCTTGAACTGTTTAATTATAAAGATGGAAAACGAATTGACCCAGGCATTGTAATTAAATTACCGGTAGTTAATAATACCGGCTGGGAAGAACATTTGTTTTGGTATAAAGCCGGTTATTTTGATGGAGAAAAGTTAAAAACGGGTGTACATATTATCGGCGAAAATCAACTAAAACTAAATGAAGATATACTACCAACACAAATACCTAAAATGCAGTTTACAAAAGCACGGCTTTATTCAGGTACATTTAATACTTACGAAACGCTGGAAGGTTGCGGTATAGTAAACTACCTGAAATTAGCCAAATACAATGCTAACAAAATTTTACCGGGTGCATCTACCCTCGCAAATCATGAAAGAGGTTCTTTAACTGGCTGGTATTTTGGTTCAGAAGGTATTAAACTGGATAATTTTAGCTTCGAAAATATAGGACACAAGGGATCAAGTGACTATGAACTGGATTTTGAGCAATTAAAAAAATGGGAGGCAGATACCATTTACTGTCATCCGGCAATGGCTTTATATAAAGCTGATTATATAAATAAGTACCGTAAAATTGCCACAGACCGTATAGCCAGCAGGGGTATTGATGCCAGAAATAAAGATTCGTTAATCCGGGTGTATAATAATATGAGTGCAAAGGAAAAATGCGCATACCATACAGCCGGGCAAAAGTACAAGGCAGGCAATGTTTTAAAAAGCAAAGGTTACAGCAGTTTAGGATCTGATGCATTTGTGATAAGTTTCGACTGCAACACCGGCAACTACACCGTTATGGCACGTACTTATAACGCTGCCCGAAAAACGTTTTTTAAAACAAATGATGAAGTGGCTTATTATGCCTTATCTAAACAAACCCTAACCGATAAATACATTGATAACAGTTATCAGTTAATAAACGAGCAAGCCGAAATATGCAGTATATGCGGCGGCCACGGTGCTACCTATCGTGATGTAGTACATACCCGGGGCGGATCATGGGAAAATACATACAACCCTTATGTACGCATTTATACACCAGAGCGCATCATCGCCTCGTGGAAGGAAAGACTGCCTTGTACTTTTTGCGGTGCTGCAGGATGGCGGGCAAAATAAAATTTGAGATGCCTTGAGTGGCTGGTGATAAATGTAAATTGAAAATACAATACGTTTTTGTTGAAAAGATTTTTGTTTTAATACATTGTTGCATGCTGTTACAGTATAAGAAATTACGTGTTGGCTGCATTATTTTTAACTTTATCTGCAGGCAGTAAGGCTCGTTTTAAACCGATGGTATTTAAAATAAATTAATAATGCTGTTGCTTTCTGCTTTAATACTATGATTACAAAAAATGCTTCAACGAAAAAAAATTAAATCACTTATAAAGCTAACTCCTACCTTCTTTTAATATCTAAATAAAGCCCAACAACAGCGGCCAGACTGATTATTACTGACAGGATCAGGTTAGGGTGTATCTTTTAAAATATTTCGGGAAATCCTTTAGGCGGCACAACTCCATCGGGCCAGGTGCAATTACAAAACGGTAAAACCATTGCTATCACACAATTCCATCATCATTTCATTTTTAATTAAATAATTGTACAACGTTATACCTGCCGGTGATATTATTTATTATTTGCAGCATATACCTGTTTTTTAAATCAGGTATTTTAGCGGGGTAGCTTACTATTTTGATAAGATACTTTTGTTTTGAAATTAATGCTGCTTAATCTTCTTACAGCTTTTTTACCAGCTTAATTAAAATTTAAATTGTAAGTCAACTAATCCCACTTACCTAAACCTTCACCCTTCCGAAAATGATGCTGAGTTTTGCTTAACTGGCTTATGAATTCTAAACCAAATGGTTAACATTGGTTGTATTAAATAATAAATCCGGGGCTTTTATTTTAACCCAAATCATTAACCCAAATCTACTATTATGAGTATTACAGCAACAACCCAAAATGCCACGCAACGCCAGATTATGTTGTGCTTTGCGTACTTAGCCTATTGCGGCGAAACTATTACAACCGCCGACCCCAATTTTGCCAACGTGCAGCAAACAATTTATGGTTTACTTACGGGTGCCATATCGCCCACAGCCCCATCGCCGCTTGTGCCCATTACTGCTGCACCCGGTGGGCCGTGGAATGTGGTTTGGGGCCCTGCCATTTATACTGTACCCGGTGCATTATACCAGGATAACATGATGTATGTAGTGCAAAACCAGGCAGACCCTACACAGTATGCCATTGCCATACGGGGAACCAATTTTTCATCAGACCTTGATTGGCTGCTGGAAGATTTTGACGTGCTGCAAATGATGCCGTGGCCAAATGTGCCAGGTGCCATGATATCTGAGTCAACCAATATTGATATGCAGATACTGCTTGCTATGCAGGGCGTAATATCTACCGGCGGTGTTTATGGAAACAGCAGCGCATCGCTTTTAGATTTTTTATCATCGCAAACTACTAAAAATCCTATTTGTGTTGGCGTTACCGGCCACAGCCTGGGCGGTTGCCTTGCCAGCACTTTTGCATTATACCTCAACGATAATCAATCGCAGTGGGATGCATCTTATACTACTGCCCCATCTACCCTGTATGCAGTTACCTTTGCCGGCCCCACAGCAGGTAACAAGGCATTTGCAACTTATTCAAATCAACAATTTCAAAATCAATATAAAACAAACCCTGCACCAAACTGGGATACCAATTGGGGCGGCGTAACTCCAACCAATTGCGATGCGGTGCAAAACAGTATGGATATAGTGCCGTTAATGTGGGTAGCTGATAATATTTCTTCCGGAACGGAAAATTCAAAATCGCCGGTTTTTAATATCTACTCCCCTTCAAATGATTGTCCCAATCCACCTTATGCCAGCACATTGGCAACCGATGCACAGGGTTTGAATTTTGCGTATCCAGGCGTACAATGGCAGGGAAGTAATGATGTTAATACAAACCTGGCCGATGTGGAAGATGGTGCCGGTGACTTTGCAGGCTGGAACTCTTTTGTAGTACCCACCGTTTTACCTGCACTTGCAGCCATGTTTAACAGCAGCACAACACAATATACCCAGCTTGATTGCTACGATATTTTACAAGGGCAATTTATCAATCCACCGGCTACAGGTTGGCCTGCCGCACTTACATTTCCGGTAGTGGCTAGTACCGGCGGGTACAATACGTTGAAGGTTTTTATGCAGGCATTTCTGGCAGAAGCAGGTACACAACATTCGGATAGTTATGCCATTGCACTGGATATTCCCAATCTGAATGCGGTTGTTGATGCTATTAATAATCCGTAAATACCCATTCTCCTGCCTGATCAGTATCTGTAAAAATCATGCGGCATTTTTACATTATTAAAAAAGGAGTACAAAATGGTTTTGCGGTAATTAAACTTTCCCCAACAGATATAACAGAAACATTTTACTAAGTATCGGCAGTATATGTTACAAAAAAAAGTATGGGGCAGTTAAATAAAAAGAAATAACTCATAAAAATAAACCGATGGATAGTTTAACAGAAAGCGAAAAATGCTGCTGTACAGTTGCATCAAAAAAAATGCACAGCAAAACTGGTTCTAAAACAAGGGCTACAGCACAATCAGTATGGTCGGTAATTATTAGTTTTCTGGTAGCTTTTTTTCCTAAGTGCCCGGTTTGCTGGGCCGTTTATATGAGTATGTTTGGCAGTGTGGGGCTAGCAAACCTGCCGTATATGAAGTGGCTGTTGCCTGTATTAATATTACTACTGGGCATTCATCTTTTTATGTTGTATAAAAAAGCAACCCGTATTGGCTATATCCCTTTTATCATCAGTGTTGCAGGTACTGTGGCCATACTTTTTTTCCGCAGTTTTTTTGCTGCCGAAAAATGGTTACTCATTATCGCCATGGCTCTTATTATTTGCGGCTCCTTGCTCAACAGCTTTTCCGGTATCCTTTTAAAACCAAAACATCAGCAACATCTTTAATCATTAAAAAATAAAAAAATGCCAAAGAAAGAATTAAGGGTACGTAGGTCGTTGCAGGATATCTACAACGATTTTAAAAGTGGTAAAGATACCGCCACACTCGAAAAACTGATGGTTGCCTGGCAATTCATCAAAGCATTGCCTGCAGGCGATCCCAACTCGTTTATGACCCTTGGCGGATTTCATGGTGAGCCTTTTGCCGGTCGTGGATCGTATGATGTGGCTAACTATTGGGGCGGATATTGCAACCATGGCAACATCTTGTTTCCTACCTGGCACCGGATATATTTGCATAAACTGGAAAAGGCACTGCAGAGTGTTCCGGGCTGCGATAGCGTGATGCTTCCCTACTGGGATCAAACCTACAAAATAACGGTAGATGGTAAACTTACCTTTTTGGGTGTGCCGCCAATACTTACCGATGAATATTTTACATTTTCATCTGGCGCAACCATCCCAAACCCGCTTAAATCTTTTACCCTGCCCATGACTTTACAGGATGGCGCAGAAACAAATTTTTACTCAAAACCGCTGGGGTACGAAACAGTGCGTTATCCTTTATCGGGCCTGGTAGGCACAGCACCCGACAGGGCTGCAACGGAGGTAAATAACAGTGCATACTATGTACCTGGAACAACTATAATTGATAATAAGTTAACTACTTCGCTTTTAAATACAAATGTAATAGGCTGGCTGGCTGGTACGGTTGTAGTACCATCGGGTTTAGCACCCGGCGGTGCACCTGTGCCTTTGGGCCAGAGCATGGGCGGTATTGATGAGAACTATCACAAATGCCTGAATGCGCCGTGCTACACCGTTTTTTCAAACTCAGTATCCAAAGCCCGGTGGAACAAAGATCATCCGGATGCATTGGCGCAGGCATTAGAAAGTCCGCATGGAGAAATACACCTGGCTGTTGGCGGTATTAATACCCCGTTTCAGGATGCCAACTCCACTACCGCACTTGCTACACACCAATTTTGGGTGGCTGATGCCAATGGCGATATGGGCGAAAATGAAACTGCCGGCCTGGACCCAATCTTCTTTTTTCACCATTGTAATGTTGACAGGATACTCTGGATATGGCAGCACCAGCATAAGGCAACAGATAAACTGGATATTAAAGTACCTGGCTGGAATGAAAAGAAAAACGGCCCCTACCCGGGCACCAACAATGCAAATAACCAGCCACCGGTTGGGTACGAGCAAACGGAGCAGTTAACCATGGACTCTCCGCTATACCCTTTTAAATTGGTTGAAAATGGTACAGAGCGGTATTACACATCAGCCGATGCATTTAATATTGAAACACAGCTTGGCTTTACATACGATAGCCTGTCGCTTGATAATAATGATGGCAGCACCATCACATTAAAGGCCGCAGCAGCCGAAGATAAAAAACCGGCAATACCGGATAAAAGCAATAAAGTACTTATTGTTGATGGTATAAACAGGGCAAATATTAATGGATCTTTTGTAATAACGGCCTTTGCAACTGTGCAAGGTGAGCGGTATTTTCTGGGCAGCGAGTCGGTACTTAGCAGGTGGAAAGTTGTGGCCTGCAGAAACTGTATGACACACCTGGAAGTTTCGGCAACCTTTAGCCTGCACCGCTTTTCGGAAGAAGAACTTAGTGATGCGTTTTTTGAGATTAACATAAACGGGCGAAAAAGTAACGATGCTGAGTTTGCCAGATTTACGGTGGCAAACCAAACAAACCTTACCAGATTTCTTAACGCAAAAGGAACCGGTAATTTTAAAGCAACAGCTATGAAAGCTGCGGCTGAAGTACCGGCAGCTTCCGCAAAAGGGCAGTCGCCATTTAGTTTACAGGTGTTATAATGTTGGGATAATGCTTTGGCCAAGGTTCGTAGGAGATACGAACCTTGGCGGCATTACAGCCAGTTGAGTTGAATTAATAAACTATCAGTTTACCTAACGCCGCTGTTGCGCCTCTGGCCAACAGCCGAAGCATTATCTATTTTACTCTTTGTGATAAGTTATTATTTGTAAAACATTGCTTGCATATTAATGCAAATTAGGTTTTGGCAGCATTGCTTTTTTAAGAGCTTACAGTTGCCGGGCTTCGGCTGTTGGCCGGAGGCGCAACAGCGGCATCCGTTATGGCTACAGCATAGAAACTTTAGCAGTAACGCCAACACGGGTGAAGCAGCCAACGGCGTAAATTTAATCGGGTATAACAGTGAAATAATGATCTCGTTTTTTGAGTCCGGTTACAAACCGGTGGAATTGAAAGACACCAGTGATCCCAGACTAATTTCTTTTGAATTTAATGATTGAGGTGGGAACACCGGCGCCAGAAGGAGCGATAGAATATCGTCTCAGCGGGGTTTTCACAGCTTACTTTTAAAATTATCATGCTCTTACGTGAAACCCCGATGCAAAATACTGCTCAACCATTTTGCTGCCACTCTAAAAATGTAAGGTAAGATTCAACTTATCATTACGCAAGAGTCTTCCAGCATCGGGGTTTCGCAGAAAGGATATTGTAAAATAAAAAGATTGCGTTGCGAAAACCCCGCTGAGACAGAAGCTTAGAAACTTTAGCAGTAAAGCCAACACGGGAAAAGGCTTTTGTCTTCAAGCCTCATAGAGGCGATAGATTGGTAGAAACCAGAAATTCAAATACCACAAAGCTCCATCGGGGCGATAGAATAAAAGCGGAGAATGAAGCGAAAAAATCTATCGCCCCGATGGGGCTTAATTCTACATAATAAAATTAGTTCTACCAATCTTT
>JAYURR010000096.1:0-4884 GCA_043756605.1 Chitinophagaceae bacterium | reverse complement strand
CGGCGATAGATGTACCAGCACCACTGGCTGCAATACCGGTTACGGTTCCGCTGTTATCTCTTGTCCAGTTATACACTACACCCGCTACTGCATTGCCGGTTATGGCAATGGTAGTGATTGGCGTGGCAGAACATACCGTCTGGCTTGCAGGGGTTGCAACCGCTGTTGGTGTTGGATTAACCGTATAAGTAAAGGTTTTTGAAGGACCAGTGCAGATTGCACCACCCTGCTGAATGAAATTACCTACTGCATAAGGGTTGGCGCCAACAGTAATAGACCCGGTAATAGTATTGGTTGCCGTATTTACTATTGACACATTATTGCTACCATTGTTTGCTACATAAGCCTTTGTGCCATCGGTACTGAACGAAATGCCGGCTGCGGTACTAAATCCCGGAATTGTAGCAGAAACTACGTTGGTTGCAGTATTGATAACATACACATTGTTATTATTACGATCAGATACAAAAAGCTTACTGCCACCGGGATTTAATGCTACAATATATGGACTAATTCCAACAGGAATTGACGTTGTAACTGTATTAGTGGCGGTAGCTATCACATCTACAATACCCGCTGATTGATGCCCCAGGTATAGTTTACTGCCATCGGATGAATAGGATGTTGCCCATGGCTGCGTCGCCACTGGTATTGTAGTTGTAACCGTATTAGTGGCTGTACTAATTACTGAAACTGAGCTTGAGCCAAAATTTGCCGCATATACTTTGCTGCCATCGGGACTTACCGAAATACCATAAGACTGGGTTCCAACGGGGATGGTGGCTATTATAGCATTAGTAGCGGTATTGATTACGTGTACAAGATTAGTACTGAAATCGTTACCTACATATAATTTAGTACCATCCGGGGTGATTGCTATTCCCACAGGAGTACCAGCAATCCCTGCAATAGTTGCAGATACGGTATTGGTTGCCGTATTGATAACTGATACAGAACCTGAGCTGTAATTTGAGATATATACTTTGCTGCCATCGGGGCTAAACACTACACCGTAAGGATTGTTACCTACAGTTATAGTGGTTACCAAAGCATTGGTAGTCAGGTTTATTACAGAAACTGTATTACCGCCAAAATTTGGAACATATCCAAAATTACTACCCCCGCCACCAGATGTGGTTTGTGGTGTAACAGTTACTGTTGCTACTACCGGTGCTGCCGTTGCATTGATGGCCATAAAGCTGGCAATATTACCCGTGCCGCTGGCTGCAAGGCCAATGGAAGGATCACTGTTTGTCCAGTTAAATACCGTACCGGCTACCGAACCTGTAAAGTTTACAGGTGCAGTGGTTGTGTTATTACAAACCACCTGGCTAGCAGGTTGGTTTACATCCGGTGTTGGGTTAACCGTTACTGTTGCCGTTACTGGTGTACCCGGACAACCGCTGGCTGTTGGGGTTATGGTAAAGGTTACCGCTATCGGTGTATTGGTTGTATTAGTAAGCGTACCGCTGATATTCCCTGCACCGCTGGCTGCAATACCCGTTACGGTAGCTGTATTATCTCTTGTCCAGTTATAAACTACACCCGCCACTGCATTGCCGGTTATTACAATGGTAGTAATTGGCGTTGCAGAACATACTGTTTGTGAAGCAGGGGTTGCCACTGCTGTTGGTGTTGGATTAACCAAGACCGTTGCGGTAATTGCTGTACCCGGACAACCACTGGCCGTAGGCGTAATGGTAAAGGTTACCGTTACAGGTGCTGTGGTAGTATTAGTCAACGCTCCGCTGATATTACCTGCACCGGTGGCTGCAATACCGGTTACTGCTACTGTATTATCTCTTGTCCAGTTATACACCGTACCGGCTACATTGCCTGTTATGGCTATGGTTGTTATGGTTGCACCTGAACAAATCGTTTGACTGGCTGGTGCTGCCACTGCATTGGGTGTTGGGTTAACCAGCACCGTTGCTGTTACAGGTGTACCCGGGCAGCCATTGGCTGTTGGTATAATGGTAAAGGTTACCGTTATCGGTGTGTTTGTTGTATTGGTTAAAGTTCCGCTGATATTGCCTGCACCGCTGGCGGCAATACCCGTTACGGTTCCTGTATTATCTCTAGTCCAGTTATACACAACACCCGCTACTGCGTTGCCGGTTATTACAATCGGAGTGATTGCAGTACCAGAGCAAGTTGTTTGCGAAGCAGGAGTTGCTACTGCAGTTGGTGTTGGGTTAACCGTGATGGTAAAGGTTTTTGAAGGGCCGGTGCAGATGGTACCCCCGCTGGCTATAAACTTTCCAAAAGCGAAAGGAGTGTTACCGACAGCAATGTTAGTAGATAACGTATTGGTTGCGGTATTGATAACAGATACCGTATTTGCCGATGCATTTCCAACATAAAGCCTAAGCCCGTCAGAAGATATAGACATCCCTGTTGCTCCGGCGCCTGCTGCAATAGGTCCAGCACTTACAGTATTTGTGGCTGTATTGATAACATACACCTGACCGCTACTCTGATTGGAAACATATAGCTTACTACCATCGGCACTTACAGTTAGTCCTACAGAATTAGAAGCTCCTGGAATTGCAATTGTAGTAAGTACCGTATTAGTTGCAGTATTGACGACTGACACATTTCCACTACTAATGGCAGTGTAAACTTTTGTTCCGTCAGGAGTGATAGCTATACCGTAAGGGGCTCCTCCAACCGCAATTGTTCCAACAAAGGTATTTGTGGCAGTGTTGAGCACCGTAACCGTGCCAGCGCTTTGATTAGCTGTGTATACCCTGGTACCGTCAGAACTAATGCATATACCACGTGGACCAGTGCCTACGCCGATATTAGTTATTACCGAATTTGTTGCAGCATCAACAACCGACACAGTGCTACTGGCCTGATTCGCCACATATACTTTCGATCCATCCGGACTAACAACTATCCCATTTGCTGAATTTTGTACAGTAACTGTTCCGGTTACGGTATTAGTGGCCGTATTAATAACCGATATGATATTATTGCCAAAACTGCCCACGTAAACTTTTGATCCATCCGGGCTTGCACATACACCAAAAGGCGAGGACGGAACCGGAATTGGAGAACCGACTACGGTGTTGGTGGTGGTATTAATTACTGAAACAGTATTGCTACTGAAATTAGTGATATAGGCAAAGTTTCCACCTCCTCCACCTGACGTTGTTTGTGGCGTAACCGTAATAGTTGCTACAACAGGTGTAGTGCCTGTATTGATAGCATTAAAGCTCGCTATATTACCGCTTCCACTTGCTGCTAAGCCCACAGAAGGAGTATTATTGGTCCAGTTAAATGTTGTGCCTGCAACCGAACCTGTAAAGTTTACAGGGGCTGTTGGTGCTCCGTTACAAACCACCTGGTTAGCAGGCTGGTTCACATCCGGTGTTGGGTTAACAGTAACAGTTGCTGTAATGGGTGCTCCCACACAAGCACCAGATGTGGGTGTTATGGTAAAGGTTACTGTAACAGGTACATTGGTAGGGTTGGTAAGCGTACCACTTATATTTCCGGTTCCACTGTTTGCAATGCCGGTAACTACCGGATTATCTCTTATCCAGTTATAAGTTGTTGCCGCAATTGGGCTGCCACTCAATACAATTGTTGTAATTGCTGTTGCAGAACAGGTTATTTGCGAAGCCGGAGTGGCTGTTGCCGTTGGTGTACCTGTTATGCTAAGTACAACAGAGGTAGCATTGTACTGTATATTCCAGCTCAATCCTGCCGGTATGGCCGGATAGAGTATGGTAGCAAATGTGCCCGTAACCGTGTTGGCCGTCATGATGGTAAAGCCCTGTCCGCAAGATGGTATGAAGCCACCAAACAATTGTACATCCAGCGTACCGCTTAAGGTAGCTGTGCCTGTTACCTGCAACTGATCGTATTGTGTACAGGCTGTGGTGCCTCCTATCTCTATTACTTCGGTACCGGTACCATTGGTATAGCCTGCACCAAATACGGTACAGCCCGGTGAAGAGCCTGGCCTTACAAAAGCGGTAGCGCAGGTATTGCTGAATAATGCCCCGGTAAATGTACCGGTTCCCTGGTAGGTACCGCAGTTGCTTACCACACCGCCTCCGTTTATGTTTACGGTACCGTTATTGGTAAATACAGCACCGGCATTGATGATAAAATTGCGCAGCTGTGCTGTAGTGGCAGCAGCAATAACACAAGGGAAAGGTGTGCCCACAGGGATCACCACGTCCATGAGCGCAGTTGGTACTACACCGCATGACCAGTTGCCAGGGGTAAACCAATTATTGCTGATGGTACCTGCCCAGGTATTGATTCCACAGCTGATGACCAGGTTATAAGTTGCTCCGTTTCCTGCACAACTACCGGCATCTGATGCTGTAACTACAATGGGGAATGTGCCGGTTTGTGTTGGTGTACCACTTAATACACCTGATGATGATAAGGTTAAGCCGGCTGGTAAGGTACTTGTTGTAGTAAATATATATGGACCTGTACCGCCTGAAGCAGTAAAGGTCTGGCTGAATGGAAAGCCTTGGTTACCGGTTGCAACAACCGGATTAGTTACCGTAATGGTTGGACAAAGTGCCAAAACAGTAATAGTACTGTCCAATGGTGCACCTGTATCCGGATCATCACTGAAGAAATTAGGAAAATTGCTTCCCAGTATGGTCCACTGGGCGGCAATATGGTTGGTACCCGGAGGCGGCGAGGCAATAATAGTTACATCATGCCTTATCACAATACTGTCTCCCTTTGGTATAGTACCAATATTAAATTGGGAAAAACAGGCATTGCCCACCAATATCAAAAAGGCAGCAACTAAAATTTTTCTAAGCAGTGATTTATATTTCATACAATTACTTTATTATTTTTCTTTTGAATCAGGTTTTACTTATTCACTTTTTCAGGGGTAAGGCC